>WJKE01000082.1 GCA_014729275.1 Candidatus Peregrinibacteria bacterium
GGGCGTGGCGTGGCTCGCTAAGGGTCAAAAAAATATCTGCTTAGGCTTTTGAACTTTAATTTTCTTTTTCTTTTATTTTTAAGCTCCCCCGCACGGGGGAGCTTTTGTTTTTACGATATTTGTTGTAAATTCACTACAGCGGTGAATAGACACCTGCCCTTTGTTAGGTAAGGCTACCGTAGAATGTGCTTTCATTAACATAGGCTTTGAATTAAATAAGAAGCCTGAAAGAACATTATTGAAAATAGTTTAATAGACCCTTAGGTTTGAGTGGAGCTTGCTCACATTGAAGTGGGTGAAAAATGCAAACCAATGCCTGTAAATACGCTTGCGAGTGTAATCACAGAACGGATAAGTTCCATCAAAAAGCGGCAATGCCCTGAATGGCAATCGTAATGAGGACAACGTCAACGTGAACCAGAACAATGCTAACAATCACAACGATAACAGGGCGTGGCGTGGCTCGCTAAAGGTCTATTGGCTATACGTTGATTTAAGCCACCCCCCTGTCATTTTTCCGATTTCAGTCAATTTTGCCTGAAGCTGAAAAATTCTTGTTTCATTTACAAGTTTGAACTCCATAAGAAGCCTCACTTTCATCATTGAAACCTCAAGACAGGAGCTGGCCTTGATAAGATAACTTCCCTTCATTGTTTTCGGAGCATTCTTGGCCATCACAAGCAGATCAAGAAGTTCAAGAATGGAATTTTCAATACTCAATCCTAGTGAAAACGCCCATCTTTTATTGAGTTTATGGTTTACATCAACTATGTTTTTATATACTTCATAAGTTCTGTTTATGACAGGTAGAGAGGTCATTGATTTTGGATTAAAAAATATTTATCGCAGCTTTTTCGAATACCGAAAGGGAAAAAACCCCGGCATTGATTTGGACACTTTCCAATATAACCTGGAGCATGAATTATTCAATCTTTGGAAAGATTTAAATAAAAACACTTACAAGCATGGGAAATACAGAAAATTTACGGTTTGCGATAATAAAAAAAGAGAAATTTCAGTAGCCTCAGTTAGGGATAGAGTTGTTCATAGACTGGTTTACGATTATCTTACCGAAATATTCGATAAAACTTTCATCTATGACGCCTGGTCATGCCGAAAGAACAAAGGACTCGTGGCAGCTATTGAAAGAACTCAACTTTTTACAAAAAAATATGCTGACGGTTTCATCTGGAGGGCAGACATAAAAAAATTTTTTGATAGCGTAGACCATAATGTTTTAGTCAAAATACTAAAATTCAGAATCACGGATAAGAAAACTATCTCCTTACTTATGGAAATCATAACAAGTTACAGCACAAAAGAGGGAAAAGGCATGCCAATAGGTAATCTGACAAGCCAGATTTTTTCAAATATCTATTTGAAAGAGTTAGATAGATACATCAAACACATACTCAAATGCAGGGCATATGTTAGATACGGTGACGATTTTATAGTTTTCGATAAAAACAAGGAGCAATTAATTCTTATAAGAGAAAAGGCTGTTCATTTCATCACAGACAAATTAAAACTCACCATGAACCCCAAAAACGATTTTATCATTAAGGCAAAGCAGGGACTGAAATTCCTTGGAGTAATTATATATCCAGGTGGACGAAAATTAAACAAAAGGAATACAAATCGAATTAATAACAGGTTAAATCCGGTGAACATAGGAAGTTATTGGGGGATTATAAATAATCATACAAAAGAGAATAAAATTAGAGAACTACAATGGAAATTAACAGACATAATCAATGGTGGGCCGGGAAGGATTCCAGACTTATTCCACAAAGTTTTGTGGGATAAGTCCTTATAACTAAAAGTTCTTTTTTAATTCCGATTGTTTTCAACAACACCTTTCACAACCCTGATATATCTTCCAAATCCGGCCTTACCAAGAGCAGGTATTCCACCCTCCTTTAAAGTTTTGAGAAATTCACCTTTTTGATCTTCTGGAAGACCTAATTCTTTATATTGTTTGGCAATGATACCGATTACTTTGCCGGAAACGCCTTGTGGCGCAGCTTTTTTCTGCTGTACTCCATCATCATAAATATAATTCCCCTCAACCAACTTTACTCCTGCATTTGGTTTCCCCTGAGCCCTTGCATCAATCGCAGTAAGCAAAGCAGGCAAAGCTTTTTCAATCTCATCTAAAACAGCAACTTGTGCTTCAGCTTTTGATTTAATAGTTTTAACTTTTGGGTCACTTAAATCACTTTCCTCATTAAATCCTGCCATTTTATCAGCACGGTTTAAGGCAAAAATAATCCTCATCTTATCTTCCAAGTTTAAATCTCCTGGAATCTCATCCGCTTTTGCTACAAATTTTTCAAAAGCTTTTAATTTTTTCCCTCTCATCTCTTTATCTTTTCCCTTCATTGAAGCCTCAAATGATGAAATCAAATTTAATGCGGAAGCATGTAGTCCGGTTAAAGTCGCTACAAACTCCTTATCCTCAGCCCCAAGCCCAAAATATTTATCAATTACCTCACGTGCCATAATCGCACTCTGATCTTCATGTCCCACATACTGTCTCTTTTCTGGATCCTTTGGGTGAACTTGGCATCCTTCTTCAGACAACTTCCCTAAATCATGAAGCATCCCTGCTAATAAAATTAGCTCTCTTCTTGGATTATTTTTTAAGAATTCGTCCCCTTCAATATTAGCAACTACTCTTTTTGTATGATCAGCTAGTGTTAAAGAATGAAAATCACTTCTTTGATTAAACCCCACCATTTTAGCAAGTTCAGGAATCTGTGCTGCCAGTTGTTCAAAACTCGCATTAACAGGTAAATATTCACGTGAAAGCGTAGTGTCTAAATCAGTCTTGGTTTCTTCACGTTTTTCATCTGCGTTATCAACCACTCCTTTTGTAATTGTCGGCTCATCTTCTCTTACAACAGTAGTTTCACTTCCTTTAGGTACATCATTACTACCCATAGTTTTTCAAGATTAATAAATATAATTATTCAATACTAATAAAAGTTTCTTCACCAAGATTTTGTTTAACCTCACTTACAGAAATTTTATCACCATATTTCCAACCTGTTGAAGAAATAATTATCATTCTTCCCTCAGAATCTCTTACGGGTTGTCCGTCTGCACCTTTTTCAATCGGCACTGGATTAATTGGATAACCTGCATGCATTGTCCATATTGTATGCCCCTTATCTGGATCATTAAAATCTCTTGGACCTGTAATTACTGTCCCATAATTTACGTCTTCAAGAGCACTTTGAGGAGCATCAGCTTCTGTTATAACCAGTGATGGTGTTCCTTTTGGAGATGGTTTTAATTCTACCATTTGCTCGTCAGGCAATTCAGCCACTGATACTATTTTACTTTTTCCCTGAACCGGAACTTTATAATATTTTGCAAAAGGAGCTAATGCAGAAGCAGGTGTGCCTTGAGATTGAAAAAATTCTCTATCTGCGCTATCGTCACCGCTTTCTAGTTTATCCGCAATAAGCTCAAGTGCATGCATTGCATCAGGACAGCTTTCTTTGTAAAAGCATGATCCCATTGTTCTCGTATCAGGATCTGTTTTAGACACAAAGTGTTGAGAAACAATGCCATCAACATATTCTCTCTCTTCTGATGTAGATACATGATCTTTAATTGCGGGGTAGCTCTCTAATATTTCTTCAGAGCTTTTTGGTTCATTTAATTCAGCCATAATAATTTTATTAAATTGTAGGCAGGATAAAGCTTATCGATATATTTGCGTTTTGTCAAGTTCTTATGCCTTTCCTCTCTTTTTACCTCTCTTTTTCTCAACAGCTTTTGCTGAATTTTTTATGCTGTTCTTGGTATCCTGAACTTTTTTCCAATCATGTACAAGAGCCAGGAACTCATTTTCTGGTATCAGGCTTCTACCAATAAAAATCATTTGAGTTCTATTTCTCCAAAGTTGCCCTTTTGTATTCCTCTCTTCTTGATTTTGAAAATATTTAAGCTCTTTTTTTACTCTTTTCCTGGTTTTTGTATTCTCTGCATGCATAATTTCATGCTCTTTTTCCCTTATTGCAAGTGATATGTATTCTGCTTCTCTTTGGCGTAAAGTATCACATAGAATATTAAAATCATATTTTCTAAGGCCCTTCATATTTTGAGTATTTATTGCCATCAAATACGAATCTCCCTCAACTGTGACTACAAGTTCTCTATTAAAATCCTCTCTCCTTCGAAAGTAAAAATACATTCCATCCACACTCTCATCAATTGGCACACTTTTACCTTCACGAGGCTTAACTATTAAAATATCCTTATCTTTGGGATCCTTAAGAATCTCTATGTCCCCCTGTCTATAGTTATCTCCCATTTCTCCAATTACTCTCTCTTCGCTATTTCGGCAATTTTTAATGAATTCCTGGTACTTAAATGGGTGTTCAATAATATCCGGCACAATATCCAAAATATGATTTAAGACTAATAAATCTTCTTCCGGTGAGATTGGTAGTCTTGAAGATTTGCTATATTGTTTTTTAAGAAAATTAAGTTCATTTTTTGCCGCTTCCTTTTCTTTACGCAATCTGTCCTGTTCCTTTAATAGTGGTCCCATGAATTCTGATATCTGTCTTTTTATTTGGCCAATCCTTCTACCCTTTTCAGGACCCGGAATAGATCTATCCTTACTAATTTTTCGCATTTCAGTATCTAATGCTTTTATTTCTTCATTTTCATTTTTTTGCCTTCTTACTTCTTGATCCTTTATTCTAAAGGCCTCCTCCCTTTGTTCAACATCTATCTTTTTCTGATTGATTTTTTCTTCCAGATCCCTTGCCCTTAACTCTTTAACTCTTTCACAACATGAGTCAATATAACCTCTTAAAATATATTCATAATCTCTTGCAGTTGCACCGAATTCAAGTACTTTTGAGCCCAGTAAAAAGTCTCCGCATTGTGAAATTTTTCGCATAATTTCTTTGTACTCGTTTAATTTTGGATGACTAGGATTAAGCATTGCCCAGGTAGACAGTATTGAATCGGAATCGAGATTATTTGTCATTATAATAGGCCTTCCCTCTTCATCTTGGAATCGGGCATCTTCTAGAATTTTTCTTTTTTCTGTATCTTTCAAAAAATCAAAAGCCAATTTAGTTGCAGTGTCATGAGTTGCTGTATCAAAAGCATCATGATGATCAATAATTATAGTGTCCTCAGGTATTTTGGGAACACCGGATTCATCATATCCAAAGTTTCCATCAAGCATGATTCCGCCATGTGAAGGTACAGTATCCCTCTCTAACATCATAAGATTTGGTCTTTTTTTAAGATGAGAAAGATCAGGTGCTTTTTCAATTGTTTCTCCTTGATATTCACTCATTTTAGGCAGCTTTTGAAAACCGCCTTTTGGTGCATTTTTATATATATACTCTTTAATATTATTTTTATGATCTTTTGCATCAAATTCTAAATTAAATCTTTCTTGATCTTGTTTAAAAACTGCCAGTAAATTTGAGATATCACCCTCTATATTATTATTCAATTTATTTATTGCCACCCTTGTTTGTCCATCTAGAAATTGCTCCGGACTTCGTCTGTCTTTTGGGTTTTGTGGTCTTAAAAATCCTTTAAGATGTCTAAATACATTTTTTTCATACCATTCCTGATCTAAATAGTTATCTGTTTTTGGTCTGATTCCCAATTCTTCTAAAAAGTCTCTAATTTGTCTATCCTCATTAATTATTTCTTTTTCCACTTCATTAAATAGGCTTAATAACTCACCAATTTTTTGTTTTTCATCAAATTCTTCTCCTTCAAAAGAGACCAATCCTTTTGAAAAAATTTTGGGTGTTAAATCGATAAGTTCAGCCATAATTTCAACCCCATCAACCAGCCTGCCTCGTCTTATATAATCCAACACTAAAATTTCCCTTTGTTTAGAGCTTTTGGCCAATGTTTCATCCTCTATGGCCAGTCTTGTTTCTCTTCTGGTTGGAATTCCTTCAATAACATCAGACGCCATTCTGCCTGTTTCTTCTGCTTCTGGATATCTGACATGAACCTCTTCTTCCTTTCCACCTTCAGGAGCTTCTTGCCGGATAAAAATACCCATTTTCCTCTCTTTATCTTCAGCCATATTAACTGCGGATACGATTAAAAAACACGATATCATTATACAACAAAATCGCAAAACAGTCAATACGCGTGAAAGACCTGCTATACTGTCAAAAAACCTGCACCGTGTCCACTTTTTGGATTACAGATCACTGGTGGGCCGGGAAGGATTCGAACCTTCGTAGGCGTAAGCCAATGGATTTACAGTCCATCCTCGTTGACCGCTTGAGTACCGACCCATATTTTCAATTTGCTCTCCCCTGCATCTCCCCCCAAAATTGCAAAACTGATTATATATAAAAGATCTCCTCAATGCAAAGGAAATAAATTCCAAAAATTCATCACTAAAATTTTTCTGCGCATGTGTTTAGACAAGGTTTAGGTAACAGGATTAGAATATAAATGTATAAAATCTAACCCTGTCACCATGGCTAAATCTATCTCAAAAATGATCACAAAGAAATGGCTAAATATTCTTAAGGAGTACGAGAAACATACTCATAACCATATAACAACTCCAAAAAATTAAAACTTGCTTATCTTCCCCACCCCAATATAATAAATTCATGGCTAAAACATTTCCTTATGCATATATAAGAAAGGGCATCTGCCGCACAAAACAGGCAACTATCCCAATCCAATGCAAAGCTGTTCAGTACGGAATCGGCTACTTTACTGGAATTCGCGGCTACTACAACAAGGACACCAAGCAGCTTAACCTTTTTCGCCTAAAAGATCACCACCGCCGTTTAAGAGAATCCGCAAAAATTACGCAGATGAAGTTTAACATGTCTTACGTCGCGTTTGAAAAAACCTTAAAACGCCTAATCAAAAAAAACAAAGTAAGGGAAGATATTTACCTCCGCATAACACTCTACGCTTTAACCACCGACTTAACTCCCCGCTTCGACAAAGCTTCGGAGGATCTGGCCATCTACATGATTTCGCTTAAAGACTACTTTAAATCAGACAAAGGCCTAAACATTTGCATTTCAAGCTGGCGCCGCTACGACGACGACATGATGTCAGTCAAAGCAAAAGTAACCGGCACCTACGCAAATTCCGCTTACCTCAAAACCGAAGCTGTTCAAAACGGCTTTGACGAAGGGCTTTTCCTAAACCGCGACGGCAAAGTATGCGAAGCATCAGGCGCAAATATTTTCGGCATAAAAGGCGATAAAGTGTTCACACCTCCCCTATCCGCAAATGTATTAAACGGCATTACCCGGGCATCTGTAATAGAAATTATCGAAAAAGAAACAGATCTCACCTTAATAGAGGAAGAAATCGACCGCTCAACCCTATACACCTTCGACGAACTCTTTTTCACAGGAACAGCCGCAAAAATCACTCCAATAAGATCCGTAGATAGACGCATAATTGGCACAGGTCGTCACGGAAAACACACCAAAAAGATACAGGAAATCTTCGACCAAATCACTCTGGGTAAAATCGAAAAATATAATGATTGGCTAACACCGGCTACTTAAAGAGCACGAGCCACTGAAAGAACACAGGCAACCTAAAGAACAGGGGCTGCTTAGCCGTTTTATCTTCGTACAAAAATCTATTCACATTATCCACTCACCTCTATTGTAAGAAGTCTGTAGATATTTTCGCTTATCTGACCACGTGTAATATCAGCACCCGGCCTATAGAATAGACCATCTTCTTCAAGAAGCCCCCATACATAAGCAGTGCCAATATAAGGAGTAAACCATTCACCTCCCTGCACGTCATTATAAACATATTCATATTCTCCGCTCGTATCCATATCAAAAACCTCTAATAACATCTTTATAGCTTCCGCCTTATTCACATTGCTGGACGGCTTGAAAGTCCCATCAGGATACCCCTCAATCCACCCCTGATGCTGCGCAAAGCAAACATATTTTGCATACCACTCTTTCTTAACATCGGGAAAACAGTTTTGATAAGTCACTTCACTTGGTGTGTATCCTTTTCCTTCAACCAAAATTTTCAACAATTCTGCACGATTCAAATTGCCATTAGGCTTAAAAGTTCCATCAGGATACCCGGAAATTATTCCATTATCCTTTAAATAAGAAATTGCCGCAGCATTTTTTGTGCTGGACGTAACATCGCTAAAAATTTCTTCAGGTAATTCTTCCTCAATATATTGGTTGTAATCAGGCAGTTCTTCTTCAGCAGAATAATCTTCATAATCATTTGAGAAAACATCCATTACAAAATCTTCATTCAAAATTTCCTGATCCACTAAATCCAAAAACCACAAATACACAATATCGTTCGAAATAATGTAACCATAATTACCTCCAACACCTTCAGTAGAAACTTCTGTAACCACACCAACTACTCTTTCATCATAGTTGTATGCAGGCCCACCTGAATTCCCGGGATTAATCGTCGCATCAGTCGCAATTCTCCAAATCCAGTCCTCATCCAATTTTTCAAAACCACTAACTCGACCTTCAGTTAAGGTAATGCTTGAAAGAAGGCTCGCATCCGGGAATCCCAAAATTGTAACAATTTCAGCAAGCCCGGGATTATAATCCGATAAGTCTACCCAACTATGCCCCAGTTCAGCATCCCACAAATAATCTCCAAACTCATTCCCCTCTTCATCAATATAAAAAGCCGGAGCCACCAAAGCTAAATCAATATCCTCGTTGTAAGCAAAAACTTCACCCGAATAAATACAGTTAGGCACGGAATACTCGTCCTCAACAGTACAAATATCAATGTATTCAGCCGGAAGCCCGGTATTGTAATCCATAACCACGTGCGCCGCAGTTAAAATAACCGCGTCTGAACTAATAAAAAATCCGGTACCCCATCCGTAATAACCTTCAGAATCAATAACATCCAACCTAACCACACTTGGGATTGTTTCAGAATAATAAATCTGCGCATTTGCGCTTAGTTGCACTGCAAAAAGGCTCATAAAAACAGCCGCAGCAATAAACATTTTTTTCATATTGGAATGATTAAAAATTTTTCACCGCTATAATAACGAAATCTTCATTAAATTGCACTCAAATTATTAAGTGCTATAATCAGTGCATGTCAAAAATAATTATTATCTACGGGACCACAGGCGGAAACACTGAATTGGTCTGCGAGAAGGTGGAGGAAGTCCTTAAAGAATCCGGGCATGAGGTTCAATTAAAACGTGCAGAGAACTCTTCGAGCGAAGATCTGGCTGACCACGATTTAATTGTGCTCGCATCCCCCACTTATAATGTGGGGCAATTACAGGAGCAAATGCACAAATTTTTCCACAGCCTAAAAGAACAAGACATTAAAGGGCGACGCTTCGCAGTAATTGGCCTTGGCGATTCAAAATACGAAATAAATTACATGTTCGAATCCGCAAAAATTTTGGAAGATGGTATAAAAAGCTTAGGCGGCGAACTTGTTCACGAATCTTTAAAAATCAATATGCAGCCGGTTCCCTATTTGGAAACACGGGTAACTGACTGGGCAAAAGAAATATCAAATTCATTATGAAAAGAAACTCAATAAAACTGGTTGGACAAAGTGGTTCAGGGCTCCTTTCTACAGGGGAAATTCTGGCGAACGCACTTAAAAATATTGGATTCTACATTAATACTGATCGAGAATTTCCGTCTTTAATTAAGGGCGGGCATTCAAGTTTTCAGGTGGATTTTTCTACTGAGCCTATAAGGTCTTCGACTTCTTATGCGGATATTTTGATTGGCATGGACGAGCATGGGCTTAAAAATTATGTGGATAAAACGCGCAAAGGCGGGATTGTGATACATGGATTCGAACGGCACGAGAAGGTGATGAAACTAAAAAAATCTGTTGAGGAGCGTGAACTTAAGGTGGCATATTTACCAGCACGCGAAATTGCTGAATCTTTTGGAGGAAATGTGCTTATGACAAACATGATTTTGCTGGGGCTTTTATGGAAGATATTGGATTTTCCTTTAGAGCCGCTTGAAGAAGAAGTAAAGAAGCGGTTTGCCTCTAAGCCGGCTTTGCTGGAGATTGATTTAAAGTGTTTGCACAAAGCCTATGAAAGCGAGGATACACCCGATCTCAAAATTGAAGTTAATAAAGAAAAACCCGAAACAATTTTAATAAACGGAAACTACGCTATAGGTATAGGAGGAATTCAGGCAGGGGTGCGAACCTTTTATGCTTACCCAATGAGCCCGGCAAGTTCAATACTTTCTTATTTGGCGGCTACTTACCACGAAAGCGGAATGCTTGTAAAGCAGGCCGAGGACGAAATTACAGCTGTTCAAATGACAATGGGCGCAATGTACGCTGGATCCAGAGCTTTTACAGCTACGTCAGGTGGGGGATTTGACCTAATGACAGAAAGTGTATCAGCAGCCGGGATAATGGAGTGCCCGCTTGTAGTTGTTATTGCACAGCGCCCCGGACCGGGAACAGGACTGCCAACCTGGACATGCCAGGGCGACCTGAATTTGGCTATACATGCAGGGCACGGAGAATATGGTAAGGCGGTACTTGCCTGCTCAGATCCATATTCAGCTTATGAGCAAATTCAACATGCATTAAATATTGCAGAAAAATATCAGGTACCCGTTATTTTGTTGAGTGAAAAAGAAATTGCAGAATCTATGCAAACGGTTCCGCGCTTTAAGGAAGACCAAATCCCAATAGAGAGGGGACTTACACAAGGAAAAGATTTGGAAGAATTAAAATCCACAGACAGATACGCAATTACAGATTCAGGAGTATCCAAACGATGGATACCCGGATCCACAAAAACTTATTTTTACTCAAATTCAGACGAACATTGGGAAGACGGCGTACTCACCGAGGAAGCTGATAAAGCAGGGCAAATGTACGAGAAGCGACTTAAAAAAATGGAAACTATGTTGAGCGAATTCCCGGATCCTATTGTTTACGGTGAAGAAGATGCAGATATTTCGTTTGTGGGATGGGGGAGTTCTAAAAACGTAATGCTGGATGTAATTGAATATTTAAAGTCAGAAGGAGTGAAGGTGAATTATCTCCATTACGATTATTTGTGGCCCCTTAAAACTGAAAAATTTGTAGAGTTCTTCGATAAAAATAAACGCGTTTGTTTGATAGAAGGAAATCATGGGGGGCAATTGGGACAGTTACTCGAGGATAAAACGAACAAGCTCTTTGCATCCAAATTATTAAAATTTGATGGGCGCGCATTCTTCTTTGATGAAGTTTTGGAATTTATAAAAGCAAACCATGACAAATAATACAATCGAAACCTTACAGAAAAATAAAGACCTTTACGGCTCTTATGAGTCTAAGGAGGTGATTACCTGGTGTAGCGGTTGCGGAAATTACGGAATCCAGAATGCACTTAAGAGGGCATTTACGCTGGAGAATCTGGATCAAAAAGATGTTGTGCTCTGCTACGATATTGGTTGTCACGGAAACGGGTCAGACAAAATCGACGCTTTCACTATTCACGGTTTGCATGGCCGTGTTATTAGTCTTGCGGCAGGAGTTGCAACAGCTAATCCAAAGTTAAATGTTATTGCGCATGGTGGAGATGGGGGAACTCTAAGTGAAGGTGTGAACCATCTTATTCATGCAATTCGTTCGAATTATAAAGTGCTCTTTCTTCATCATAATAATAGTAATTACGCACTTACAACCGGTCAGCCTTCTTCTACAACACCTTTAGGTCAACCCATGAACAGCGCGCCGGATGGGGTATACATTGATCCATTAAATCCCCTTGATCTTGTTTTAAGTTTAAATCCGGGTTTTGTTGCCAGAACTTTTTCGGGCGACATTAATCATATGACGGAAATGTTTAGGAAGGGGCTTAATCATAACGGATTTGCTTTTGTCGAAATTTTGCAGGTTTGCCCCACATATTCCCGTACCCTCACAAAAGAATGGTATACGGAGAGGGTACGTGATTTAGCTGAGAACTCTGATTACGATCCCACTAACCTGGAGCAGGCAAAAAAGGTAGCTTCAGAAATAGAAAAAGAAATTGGAATCGGCCTAATTTACCATAATCCGGAAAGAAAAGAATTCACAGATCTTCTACCAAACAGACAAGGGGTAGAAACTGCGCCCGTTGAAGAAGTAAAAAGAATGAACATCCAAAATCTTTTAAAAGAATTTGAATAAGAAAATATTTGCACCGGCATGCAATACGAATTTTTGCATGTTTTTTGTTAGCATGTGTTATTTTTAAACAGTTAAAAAATAACTTAAAATAATGAAAAAGCTACGAAAATTCCTAGCAGCCGCGGGGATTATTTCCATTATGTTAAGCTCAATGTCGCTTGGCGTTTTTGCTCAGCAGGATGGGAATGGACCTTTTCCGGACGTGGATGAAGACCACGAAAACGAGGTTGCAATACAATTCATGAAGGATAATGAGGTTTTTTCCGGTTATCCCGACGGCACCTTTGGTCCCGACACCGTACTAAATCGTGCGGAGCAGCTAAAAGTTTACATACTTATGCATGGCTTTGCCCCTGATGAGACCGAGTATAATAACTGCTTCCCGGACGTAAAGGAGGAGTGGTTTGCTCGATTTGTTTGCTTTGCCAAAGAGCAGGGCTGGGTGCAAGGTTATGAAGATGGTACTTATAAGCCGGCTAAGGAGGTGAATAAGGTCGAGGCCCTAAAAATGCTTGGAGAAATTCAGGGTTGGCAAATGGAAACGCCTGAGGAGGATACTTTTAGCGACACTCCAAAAACTGAATGGTACGCAAAGTACGTTGAGTACGCACATAATTCAAATTTTTTGATGGAAGAAGGCGATACTTTTGAACCAGGTGGAGGGCTTAAAAGAGCTCACACTGCGGAATTGCTTTTTAGATCTCTTTCAAGATTGGTTCTTGGGAAGGATGCGTACAATGATGATCAAATCCCTGATCTTTTACCTATAGATATTGCTCAGATGGATATTTTTAATGTTCAGGTTGTAGAGAACGAAGCTCCTTTAGCAGAGTTTGGAGACGCACCTGAAGGGGAGGAAGCTGGTTATGCTGGCTCATATTCTTCTATTGAAGCAAAATTTCCAACTTTATATAACACAGTTTATTCACTTTACGGGCCCGGTGCGCACGCACTTGATTCCTCAATGGAGTGGCTCGGGGATCCCGATTTAAATCAGGGGTACAGCTATGAAATGGATGCCAATGATGCAACTGATCCTGATGGAGTTCAAAATTTAGTAAATGCGGATGGTTACGATGATGGTGTTAGGGGACTTAACGTTACTCTTACACAAATCCCGCCTCCCGCAACTCTTACTGTTGATGTAACGGTTGAGGATGACGCACCTGATGTTCCAAGATATTTAAACGTACTTATTGATTTGAATATGGACGGAAAATGGAAAGGAACAGGAGCAGGCGGAGAGCCCGAATGGGTAGTCAAAAATTTTGTAGTGAATGTGGCGCCGGGGACAACAGAAACAATAACAACAGACGAGTTTGCATATTCAAACGGCTTAATGCTAACTCCAACAACTTGGATGAGAGTTGTATTAAGCAGAAATCCAATTGATGCTGCCGCATATAGATCAAGCGGATGGGACGGATCCGGAGTTTTTGAATACGGAGAAGTTGAGGATTATTATATTCAGCTTCCTGACTGGGATGATGGTTCAGGAGGATCCGGAGGAGGTGCTGGCGGTCCCGGAGGCGGCGGACGAGGACTTGTGTGGGGTAAACCTGCGCCGGTAATGATCTGCCCTGCAAAAGTTATATTCCCAACCGGAGCTAATGCAGTTAGGTTCTCTTGCTCAGTCTTCAATTTTGGAGGAGCGGGAGACGTTGAATACACATTCTGGTGGATAAGTGGAGGAGTAACAATCCTTCCACCACTAATCGCAAGATTTGCGATGCCAACGGCCCCACCCGGATTTTTTGCTCCCGGATTTCCGGGAGGAGTAGCCGGAGTAGTTGGTAATCCGACCCGCAGATGGTTTACAGCGGTTAAAGGTACAACTCCTTCAACTTGGGGATATAAAATAGTGGGTATTGACCCATTGAGTACTGTCAAGGATTCAATAGTAGATCTTGGGCTTGTTCCCGGTGATAAAGACGAAAAATACGAAGCAGGGGATCTTGAAGATATTGTTTCCTGGTACACAGAAGTTGACGATATTTACCTTACCGGCACAAGCGGTACCGGACCACGAATAATGGACGCTACATTCGTAGAAATGGAATCCGGTGCGGGAACTTATCACTATTCTGTAGTCGGACATGTTGAGGACGCAGATACAGATACTTCAGACCTTGATTTCTCTTGGTCAAATCCAAACGGATGCGGAACTCTTGAAGGTTACGATAATATTCTGGATTGGACATTTGCTGAAGCGGATTACTATGATTGTTTATCCGGAGGACTTATTCTAACTGTAAGCGATGGTTCCATGAGCGACACAATGCATTTTGAAGATGTATTTGAAGTTGAAGAACCTGTAAACCAGGAGCCGATTGTTGAAGATTTCATTGCCAGCTGGTTGAACACAGTCGAAGACGATCCACATGTATACAATCTTTCGGTTTATGCGGATGACCCTGAAGGGGGAGAATTAACATATAATTGGACAGACATCACCTGCGGTAGCTTTGTAGGTTCTACAACGCAACAAACAGTTCAGTGGGAATACGCTCTTGCTGATATGGAAGCGTGCGGGGCAGCTGAGGCAACCGTAGAAATAACAGATGATGAAGGTCTTACTTTAACTTATACTACGGCAGTTTTTAATTAAGTTGAAACAAAGACAAAACAAAAAATAAAAGCAAGTATCAGGCTTTCTAAGGAACAGTTAAAGGATAGTCTGAACAAAGGGTCGAGGAATGTAAAAAGTTTCTCGACCTTTTTTCTTTTTGTTTCATTTCCTTTATAATACTCACCGAAAATTTTAATCCTCATCCCATGAAAAAAATACTTCTAAGCTTCTTGGCTATTTTTCTACTAACACCGGTAACCTTTGCCGACTTCTCTGATGTTTCAGAAAATACTATAGAACGTACCGCCATCGACTGGCTCGAAAATAACGGAGTAATCAATGGCTATGAAGACAACACCTTCAGGCCGAACAATTACGTAAACCGCGCAGAATTTTTAAAAATGCTCTATTTAACCCTAAACTTTTCTAAATGGGAGTCCGTGCCAATGATAGATAATCAAACTTTCTCAGACCTACCTGAAGGGGAGTTCTGGTATCAAAAATACCTCTCTAAAGCTTTTAAAGACGAAGCAGTAACAGGTTACCCAGATGGCACAGTCCGCCCCGATCAAAACATAAATTTTGCCGAAGCCTCAAAAATAATCGCAAACGCATTTTTTAACTTTGATAACTCAGACGTAGAGCTAGTAAATGGTCATTGCTTCTTGGATAGAAGTTATTACGAAGGCGAATGGTTCATAGACTATATGGATTATCTCGACGACTACTGCATACTACCTCCATCTTTAGGTGATAGATCCGGACGTCACCCTGAAATGTTAGTTACCCGGGAAGATATGGCTGTAATGCTCTACAGAGCACTTTCTGTCCACGATAACGATACTCCAAATCACACTATAACAACATATACAGGTAATTTTTTCCCCGAACCAAATACCCTCCTCGCCCCAAACGAATTTGTTTACCGCGACATAAACCGCGGACGGCAAATAGGCGACTTTCGCGTATACGACATTGCCCCATATTCAACAAAAACTATAAATAACGGCCAGGTCTCCGCAGAAAATTTATCAATGTCCTTCACAGGCAAAGCCGACCTCTCAGGCGAATACTATTACAACGGCTACTGGCTCATGATCGATCTTGATGAAGAATCATTGAATAAACTTCCAAAACAAAAAATCGACACCCTAAACGAAGATTTACTCATATCAAATTCCGCAGAATTCGAAGAAACCGTAAAAGCAAATGGTTCAACAGGCGAAATTTCCTTCTCCATTGATTACTACGAATACAAATATTGGGTAGAAGACGGCCTACGTGGAGGCCGCATCACTGAAATATATTCTCTTAATTAATCTTATAAGTAAGAGAAACATTTAATCTAATTTCTTCCTGACCCGGTTCGTTCCAATCAATAAGTTATTCAGTATCAACACTGTAACCAATGTACTCATTTATTTTATCAGCAAGCTCCTGAGCCACTTCTTCGGTATAAAGCCCGGAAATATAAACATAATCACCGCTAATCTTATCCATAATTTTCGGATTTGAGATAAATTCCCCATCAAGGAAAATTCCCAAATAATTTCCAATATTATTCTCTGTCAAAGTTGCAAACTCTTCCTTGCTCTCTTCCTTAAAATTCAGGATCAGTACAGGCCCATTCATATCTTCACCAACTGAGGCATTAGATAAATCATCCTGATTAAAACCAGATTTCACCCAATCATCATTTTTATCCTCCATAAACTCAAAGAAATCCGGTTCAAAATATCCCTCAAAATTCTCAAGATCAAACTGCCGAACAATCATCGCTCTATAAATATTCTCACTAATCTCGCCTCTATCAATCAGCTTATTCTCGTGATATCTATCCATATCTTCCAAAATCCCCTTTTCCTCTACAAAAGCAACAATCGGCTCATACCACATTGCACCCTCACCCTCACTAACAGCAAATTCCATGGCATTCACAAGCATTTTCATTGCTTCAGCTCGTGTAATTTCTTTCTCAGGCTTAAAAGTGCCGTCCTCATAACCTTTCACCCAGCCCTCTTCCTTTGCAAAGCAAACAAAAGGCGCGTACCAATCTTCCTTCACATCAGGAAAACAATTTTTATAAGTTTCGGTAGATGGATTCTCGCCGCTTCCTCCAACCAAAATCTTCAACAACTCAGCCCTATTCACAGTATTATCAGGCTTAAAAGTGCCGTCCTCGTACCCGGAAATAACACCATTTTCCTCCAGATACTTAATGGCAATCTCATTATCATGCCCGCCAATGTCGCTCAAATCCGCCGCAAAAACCACGCTCGCACTCGCAGCATATATAGCAGCAATCAAACAAAAACTAAATATTTTCCTCATAAAATAAGGTTAGAAATTATGTATGCACAGTATAAGCTCAAAACCCTAAAGACTCAACTTATATTAGCAAAAATATAGTTCACGCTTTCATACATACTTTGGAGTCTTTCCTCCCCGATTTTCTCACAAGCTTCACCAATATTTGAAACAGGTTTCACGAAATTTTTATAATCTTCCAACAAGCTTTGAGTTTTTTCAGAATATGACAGGGCGTAAGTAGGTTTTCCCAAGATCATAGCCAAAAACAGAATATGATAACGAGCAGCAATTATTGTGTCACATTTTTTTATGATTTTAAAATAGCTCTCAAAATAATTATTCGGATCAGGAGTAAAATTCGACATCTCAACTTTTGAATTCAGCTTATCAATTAAAGCAATATCGTCCTCTTTTCCCGGAATAAAAACGAAATCTGCCTTATCTTGCATCTTATTAATAAAAGGCAATAAATAATTATCAATTTTTTTCAAATAGTCTGTTTTATCCCCAAAAATAGCCGGACAAAGATTAATGCCAATCAATGGTTTTGTTGATTTCTCAATCGGCGGCATTGAAATTTTCTCAAAATCAAGCCCAAAAA
>WJKE01000083.1 GCA_014729275.1 Candidatus Peregrinibacteria bacterium
CACTTCTTCTTCTTCTTCTTGAGCTTGTTCTTTAATTTCCTCAAGAGGTGTTGCTTCAGTGTCTGCAACGCCTAAATGAAGTTCGTGGTCAACCAGGGTATCCCCGGATTTAGGTAGTATTTTTCCTTTGGAATCATCATGGGTTTGCCCTTCAGAGGCACCATTCGCTTCCGCCTCAGAGGCATCATGCTCCGGTTCAAAATCCAATCCCTCATCATCAAGGCCTTCATCACCAGCCCCTACGTTAAAGTCAAATCCTCCTTCGTCCTCAATTTCTGAAAGAATATCGTCAAACATACTAACTCCAGACTCATCGCCCTGCATCGTACCCACAATAGGAAAAAGCTGGTCAGTTCCCATTTTGTCGGATTCCGTTCCCATTTTTGGGGATAGGGGCTGGCCATAAGCCTCATCAAATTCAATTCTTAGGTCTCCAATTGAATCTGCAACTTCATCATGGCCACTTTCAGAAATACCCCCTATAGGTTTTGTATCAACGCTACCAAAATCACCGGATTCAGTTTCATGAGGAATTTCCTCAACGCTTCCAGTTGTTTGCTCGTCTGTTCTTATTCTCCACATAACTTCAGTACTTCCTTTCTTATGACTTCTATTAGACATGTTTCTTAGATTATTATATTAAGAACAAAATCTAATCAAATAATTAGATTTTGTCAAACCTACATAGTCTAAAAAGACCCCATTTTTTTCTCTATACGGTTTTGGGCTTACAGTAAAACAAATATGGTTTTGCGCATTAAAGCACGGTTTAATAACGATTTAATACAAGCGTCAAGGCGCGGCAATAATAAACCCAAAAATCGAAGATTATTGATAATTTTTGTCAAAACCGGGGACTTTTAGCTACGCAGTCATTTAAAACTCAATTTTCTCGCCTGAGTCATCGCCCTCATTTAAAATCTGCCACTTTGTTACAGGTTTTAGTTTGCCCTCTATCCCAAAACCACTGGCTCGTGGATGGCCACCACCGCCCCATTTAGAAGCAACATCCGACAAATTCACATCATCCCTCTGAGTTCTAAGAGAACCCTTTACTATGCCCCTGTCATCCTCGCTTAAAAGCACACAATACTTGCTGTCGGGAACTGAATTTAAGTAATCAATTGCACCACCCGTATCTTTTGAAGTCGCATCACAAATTTTATAATCGCTTTGGTTAACCGCAGAAACCGTTACATTTTCCTCATTAATATAAGCCCTTTCAAGAATCCTCCCCCAAAGCCGCATCTTATTAATTGGAGTTGTATGGAATAAATGCTTCACAATACTTTTTATATCCGCGCCCAAACTTGTAAGCTGCCCCGCCACAAGGTACACATCCGCAGTCGTGTTGGAATGCATTAGGCTGCCGGTATCAAAGTAAATCCCATGTAAAAGGCAGGTTGCTGTATGGCGATCAATTTTCCATCCTGAATAACTAAGGAATAGATAAACAATGTAAGATGCCGCACACATGTCGGGCTCAACCATATTTATTGTGCCAAAACCATCATTAGAACCGTGGTGATCTATATTTATAAAAGGTTTTTTTCCGGAAAGAAGCTCTGGCTTGGTTTTGTGGAATTTCACCATTTTAAGGGCGGCACAATCAGTAGAAACAATCACGTCAAAGTCCTCATAATTAAAATCTTGCACATAAGTATCAGCATTTTTTAAAAACATACTGTTTGGGGGGATAGGGTGAACACATGCACTTGTCACCTGTTTGCCCATATTTTCCAGGCACAGTCTAAGTCCCAGATTGCTACCCACCGCATCACCATCAGGGCCTTTGTGAGAAATAATACAAATTTTTTCAGCCTCTAAAAGTGTGTTTTTTGCTTTATCAAACTGAAATCTAAGATTTTCCGGCACTCGGATCATTAGCGTGTATTTTTTTATCTAAAAGGAAATAAGTTTATCATCCCCAAAAAAAAGTTAGAATAGAAATATGTAAAAATTAAATTGCAAACTTATAAAATTTATTGGAACATCTTGATATGAAGAAAAAAATTACTGAAGAAGCTCATCGGCTGGGATTTAATCTGGTCGGATTTACGTCACCCGGTTTGGATAATAAACACATACAAGCTTACGAAACTTGGCTTAGATCAGGCTTTTCAGCTCGCATGACATATATGGAAAAAATTGAAAAACGCAAAGAGCTTTCAAAAGTTCTGCCAAATATTAAAACAGTTATTTGCCTTGCAACTAATTACTACCATCCTCAGGATCCTTTATCAAAGGCAGGGGCAAGGGTGGCCAGGTATGCTTACGGCCGCGATTATCACAAAATAATAAGTAGGAGACTTAAAAAGCTTAAAGAGCATATAAACGACTTAAAAAAAGGAGTTTCCTCTTTGGAATATATTGATACAGGCCCCATATTGGAACGGGCTTATGCACAAAAATGTGGATTGGGATTTATAGGAAAAAATTCCTGCCTTATTACAAAAAAATATGGATCATGGATCTTTTTATCTGAAATTTTAACCACACTTGAGCTTGAACCCGATAAAGAGTCTAATATAAAAGAAGGTGATGTTTGTGGATCATGCAGCCTTTGTGTGAATACCTGCCCAATGAAAGCAATAGTTGCGCCGGGAGTAATAGACGCTTCCAGGTGTATTTCCTATTTGAGTATTGAAAATAGGGGTGAAAAAATCCCTGATGAGTTACAACAAAAATTAAAAGAACAAAAAAAATTTTTTGGATGCGACATTTGCCAGGAGGTTTGCCCACATAATGCGGGAAAAACTTCTCCCTGCGATCAGGAGTTTCTTGCAAAAAAAATTGCAGGAGACGAGATTGATCCAAAAGAAATTCTAAAAATTAAAAATGATGAGCAATTTGTTAAAAAGTTTGCGGGCTCACCTTTAATGAGAGCAAAAAGAAAAAATCTTCAATTAATAAGTAGTATTCTGTCCGATTAATCAAAATACCTGGCTAGTACAAAAAGTGTATCAGAAAGTCGATTTATGTATTTTTGCAAGCATGGTTTAAGGTCTTTATCTTGAGCATATTTAACATATGACCTCTCAGCTCTCCTGCAAACCGCCCTTGCAATATCCAGCCTGGCCGATAATTCGTTTTTCCCGGGAGTAATAAATTCAGAACCGATATCTGCTTCCTTTTTTAATTCATGCATTTTTCTTTCCAAAAACACGGTGTCGCTGTCATCTATCAATTTGTCCCGACTGCCACCAATCATGGTCATAGCTTTATATAAATTCTCCTGCATAAAATTAATAAAATCACGCATGGATTTATGGCCATGGGCGGAAAACTCACATTTCACCCAGCCCAAAAC
>WJKE01000084.1 GCA_014729275.1 Candidatus Peregrinibacteria bacterium
CCCCCGCACTAAACGGAGTTCATCCCGATACAATTGAAGCGGAACTCGATAAAGTTGGTCTTCCAAAAAACGGTAAAGTTACACTCCTGGACGGTAAAACCGGTGAAGCTTTCGACAGATCCGTAACCGTAGGTATTACCTACATCCTAAAACTTAGCCACCTGGTTGAAGATAAAATCCATGCCCGTTCTGTGGGGCCTTACTCACTTGTAACTCAACAGCCACTTGGAGGTAAAGCTCAGCACGGTGGACAAAGATTCGGAGAAATGGAGGTATGGGCACTCGAAGCATACGGAGCTGCTCACACACTTCAGGAAATGCTAACAATCAAATCAGACGATGTTTACGGAAGATCCAAGGCATATGAATCAATCGTTAAAGGAGAACTAATCAAAAGACCCCGGGTACCGGAATCTTTTAATGTACTTGTAAAAGAGCTTCAGTCCCTCGGTCTTTCAGTAAAGCTAATGCAGACCAGCGACGAAGAACTTGAAGAACAGGAAGAAGTTCTGGACGAAGATCCCGAAGACAGAGAAGATATAAGTAAAAACATTAAAGAAGAAATTACTGAAGAATCCAAAGGTACTTCCTCAGAAAAAGGAAATCTGGAAGGAATCAGTGAAGAAGATATTAAAAATAAATAAAACTATTCTAATAACTAAAGAATCATGAGATCTATAAACAAAGTAATTTTAATCGGAAATCTTACCCGCGACCCGGAAATGAGACAAACACCTAATGGTCAAACAGTAACTACATTTGGAATTGCAACAAACAGAGAATGGGTCACAAAAAGCGGTGACAAAAAGAGTTCAGCAGAATTTCACGAATTAGTTGCCTGGGCACGCCTGGCCGAAATTTGTAACAATTATCTTCGAAAAGGTAAACTTGTATATATTGAAGGGTATCTAAAAACCCGCTCTTGGGATACACCCGAAGGAGTTAAAAAATTCAAAACTGAAATCGTTATCCAGGACATGATCATGTTAGAAAAAAAGCCTGAAGATGAAGACTATTTTCCTGAATCAGACAACGCCATGAATGATAAGGACGACAATAATGAGGAAATTTCCTCAAAAAAATCAACTGAGAAAAAAAACAAAGAAACACAAGAAGAAACACCTGCGAAAACCAAAAAAGAAGAAAACCCGATAGACAAAGATCTTGGCCTATAATTTTTTATAAATAATAAATTACTAAATATATGAACAATCAAAAGCATCAGCACGAAAAAAAATTTAATGCTATATCGCTTTCAGTAGCTTCCCCTGAAGAAATCTTAGCCTGGTCGCATGGTGAAGTTAAAAAACCTGAAACCATAAACTACAGAACTCAAAAACCTGAAAGAGACGGTCTTTTTTGTGAGAAAATTTTTGGTCCCACAAAAAACTGGGAATGTTATTGCGGAAAATATAAAAGAATCAGATATAAAGGTGTAATTTGTGAAAAATGTGGAGTTGAAGTTACAAGATCTTCAGTAAGAAGAGAAAGAATGGCGCATATCAAATTAGCGGTGCCTGTTGCTCATATTTGGTTCTTAAGATCAACGCCTTCAAGGCTCGGACTATTATTGAATCTGCCAATCAAAACCCTGGAACAAGTAATTTATTTCGCAGCTTACATTGTTTCAGAAGTGGACGAAGAAGAAAAAAAGGAAACCCTCGAAAAATTGGAGGAAGAATACAAAAGCCACAAAAAGAAAACTAAAGAGGAATTTAAACAAAAATCTCTGGAAGTGGAAAAAATCGAAGACAAAAAAATGAAAGAACAAGCAGGAATTGATCTTGAAAAAGAATATACAAAAAAAATCGAAGATCTGGATTTCCAACATTCTGAAACCAGGGACTCTCTGGAAAAACTTCAAAAAGGACAAGTTTACTCAGAATTGGAATACAGAGAAATGTCACTAAAATTCGGACACCTTTTCAAAGCCGGAACAGGTGCGGAAACAATCAGAGAAATCATTTCAACAATGAATTTCGAAGAACTTATAGAAAAATTAAACGAAGACCTGAAAAAATGTTCAGCTCAAAAGAAAAAGAAAATCATCAAAAGAATTAAGCTGGCAGGATCACTGTTAAAATCCGGAATACAACCTGAATGGTTTATTATGACAGTGCTTCCCGTAATTCCACCGGATCTAAGACCTATGGTCCAACTGGATGGAGGAAGATTTGCCGCGTCAGACCTAAATGACCTATACAGAAGAGTAATTAACAGAAACAACCGTCTAAAAAGATTAATCTCAATCGGAGCACCCGAAGTTATCTGCCGAAACGAAAAAAGAATGCTACAGGAAGCGGTTGATACACTCCTAAATAATTCTGCCCGCCAGGGACGAACAGTATTTAACTCGGGCGACAAACGAAAACTCCGCTCACTATCCGACATGCTAAAAGGTAAACAAGGTAGATTCCGACAAAATCTTCTTGGTAAACGTGTAGATTACTCGGGGCGTTCGGTAATCGTTATCGGACCTGAACTTAAACTAAATCAATGCGGTCTTCCAAAAACAATGGCACTTGAACTTTTCAAACCGTTCATTATCGGAAGACTTATTAAAGATGGATACGCGCACAACATAAAAAATGCTGATAAACTACTAAATGCAGGAAAACGTGAAGTTTGGGATATTCTGGAAGAAGTCACAAAAAATCACACAGTACTTCTAAACCGTGCGCCTACACTTCACAGACTAGGTATTCAGGCTTTTCAACCGGTCCTGATCGAAGGAAAAGCCATCCAGATTCACCCTCTTGTTTGTGTGGCTTTCAACGCGGATTTCGACGGAGACCAAATGGCTATCCACGTTCCCCTATCTAAATCTGCCCAAAAAGAAGCTAAAAAAATTATGCTAAGTGCAAAAAACCTTCTAAAACCATCAACCGGTGAACCAATCGTTACCCCCACACAAGACATGGTACTTGGATGCTACTACCTCTCTAAAATGACAAAAAAAGCAAAAGGTGAAGGATCTATATTCGGAACTATCGAAGAAGCAATCTTTGCTTACCAATCAGGACACGTTCATCTTCAGGCGGCAATAAAATATCGACACAATGAAGAAATTATTGAAACAACAATTGGTCGAATAATTTTTAACAGCTATCTTCCCGAAGAAATTGAATTCATCAACAAAACAGTCG
>WJKE01000007.1 GCA_014729275.1 Candidatus Peregrinibacteria bacterium
TAAGGGGGGAAGAGTTGTCCACTCGACACGACAATGTCTACTCAAATTGTCCACTCGACACGACAGATTATCTAAACTATCTCTATTACAAAATTGGACAAATGGAGCACCAGGTTAAATCGTCGATCTCATTAAGCCGGTACTTTTTGGAATACCAAAGAAAAGAGGATCAAATATCTCAGCTAAAATATTCAATCAGAAAACAAAAAATAAAAAATTACATAATCTCAGTAGCTCTAATACTGATCAGCTCAGCATTTCTAATTCATTTGTATTATTTCCTTAACCCCAACCTCAATTTTTAGTTCCGGGAAAGCAGCACTTAACCTATCGAAAATTCCTCCGGGAATTTCTATCGCGCTTAAAATGGTATCACTCTCACCAATAGCATTAATTATATAGGGAGAATTTAATATGCTTCCATTCATCAAGAATTGACCATTTGGGATCATATCAATCCCCTTGGAATGATTAGTAATTCTAATACCGTTAATGCTCACAGCTTCAGCACCTGCATTAAATAATTCATTAATAAGATCAATTGCCCAGGGAGCAGTTATATCACCTTCCAAAGAAATAGTTATGCCCGGACCAAAAACCGGAAATTTGCCACTTAATAGCTTGTATTTATTTATGTTCTCCTCAATTGCCTCAAGCGCCAAATTTTGATCTTTAAGCTGTTCCAAAGTAAGCTCATTATCCTCAACCTCTTTCTTAAGGTCCTCATTTTTCCCCTTCAAAACTTTAATTTCCTGAAACACATTTGTTCTTGAATCTCTTATCATCAAAGCATCAATATTTGAGTATGATCTCCCCTGAAAAACCAGCAGTAATCCCAGAATAATTGCGCAAGCGGTTACTAAAATCTGTTTCAGGTACATTATTGTTCAACAAGGTTAAGATGTAGTGTCTTTAAATCCCCATTATATATTGGGATAGATACAAAGTCTTCAATTGTGATTGTGTATTCCAGCTGGGACATTTCAATTCTGGAATACAGATCGGATAATAGGTCCTTATTTGTAAGGCTTCTAATCATGATCTCGGGATCTCCGACAGCTTTAATTACAAATGGTGGAGCAATATGAGCATTATTTACCAAAATATTACTTCCAACCGAGGATATGGCAGAAGTTGCAATAATTCTTTGGTCGTTTACAGAAACGGCTTCCGCATGAGCCGCATCCAGGGCATTTATTATATCCCTCAGGTCTGAAGCCTGAACCACATCCTTTGGGGTTAATTCATCAGATCCCCTGTCTGCAAAATGACTGTCATCCAAAACAATCTCAAGGCCCTGACCGGTTTGCTCGCTTAAGCCAATACTTTTTTCCAGGCTTTTTAGTAAAGCCAGGTTGCCCGTTTCGCTCTGATCCTCAATTTCTTCCTGAGCTTCATCTATCTGCGTTCTTAAAGATACGATCCTACTTTGCAGATATGATTGTTCATCTAAAAAACTCTTAATTAATTCTTCCCGAGCCTCCAATTCATCAGTAGGAAAGTTCGAGGTGTAGGCAATATCTGTATTAAATTGAAAAATAATCATGCCTCCCAGAGCTACTCCAAGCAAACCCAAGAATAGTATTAGATCATTCTTCATTTTAAATAAGTTTAGTAGAACATATACTAGACAAAAGCACAAAAAAACACAACAGACTATTTGGCCTTATTTGATCTTGCCTGTCAATAAAAATCCTGACAAAATTGAAAAAACCAAATACTCAATGATAGCAATTTTTGACTCAGGTTTTGGAGGACTAACTGTTCTAAAACCTATAATAGATGAACTGCCCGACTACGATTACCTTTACCTGGGAGATAATGCCCGGGCCCCTTATGGTAATCACAGCCCCGAAACAATTAAAAGGTACTGCGAGGAAGCGGTAGAGTACCTTTTTGAGAATGGTGCCACCTTGATAATTTTTGCATGCAATACAGCCTCAAGCATTGCGCTTAGGCATATTCAGCAAAAATATTTAAACGGTACAGATGAGCGGGATAGAAAGATTCTGGGTGTACTTATACCTGTTTCTCAGGAAGTGGCAAAAAATAAAGAAAGCAAACGCATTGGCCTTATAGGAACCAGAGCCACAGTTTCAACATCAGCTTATGATGATGAAATAAAAAAAATAAATCCCGGGTTAACACTTCATAAAATTGAGTGCCCATTGTTGGTCCCTTTAATAGAGGAGGATTGGCATAAGAAGCCGGAGGCAGTAATGATACTCAAAAAATATTTAAGACCCCTTAAAAACGCAAATATTGATTCATTGATTCTTGGATGCACCCATTACCCTTTAATGTATGAGAGCATTTCAAAAAAAATGGGGAGAAATGTCAAAGTTTTGGATTCCGGAAAAATTACAGCCAAAAGTTTAAAAGATTATCTTAGCAGGCACCCTGAAATTGAATCAAAATTATCCAAAAACTCTTCACGTACATACCTCACAACTGATTTGCCTGATAAAATGAAAGAATTCATCAAGAAAAACTTTGACCTTAAAGTTGATAAGGTGAAAAAGATTGAGCTTAAAAGGAAAAACTAAAAAGTGAATACCCAGCTGGGTACACATTCGCTTAATCAAAAATTATTCCCATTCAATAGTTCCGGGAGGTTTATTTGTAACATCGTAAAGAATTCCGCCCACTTCGTCTATTGCCTCTAATCTTTGGGTTAGCTCCTTAAGTAAACTGTTTTCCATCTGATAAAAGCTTGCTGTCATAGCTTCTTCGCTGCTAACAGGGCGAAGCACAATAGATTCCTTCTTGCTGCCCCCAAAACTCACCGGCAAAAGCACTGTGGGGAACTGCCAAATATCCCGATTCAAATTTTTCTCTAAAATGAAGTCCATAACAGCTTTATCAGCCTTCTGGATAGTCAAAATTCTCTCCCCAGTCATGTAATTATTTTGAGTACTCACAGCATCGAAATCTATATTGTTTAAGCCCCAAACCACCCTGTTAACTTCCTTGTAGCGATTAGTCAAACGGGTAGTCAGCATGGATAACTCATCCCAATTAAACTCCTTACCATAAAGCAATACGGGATGCCTGTAAGTGCGCTCATCACCCTGAACACCCACACTTTTTATAGGTAGAATTTTTGCTTTGCAATTATTTTCACTCAAAAATTCCTTCATAGAATCTTCAATCTCCAGATAATTTTCAGGATAATCCTCTGCCTTTGTACAAAGACACCTTACAGCCAGGCCCGGTCCTGGAAACGGATGTCGCCAGACCATTTCTTCGTTTAAGCCCAAATTTTTTCCAATAACTCTTACTTCATCTTTATAAAACTGAGCAATCGGCTCAATAACTTTTCCCTTATCAATTAATTCCCGGATTGCTTCCACCCTATTATGATGAGTTTTTATTTTCTGAGCATGCTTTGTGCCACCTGTTTCAATTGTGTCAGGATAAATGGTCCCCTGTCCAAGCATCCAAAGCTCGCTATCAAGCTCCAGTTCATCTGATACCTTTTTCTGTATTTCAATAAATAAATTTCCAATAATTTCACGCTTTTTTTCAGGACCATAAACTCCCTTAAGAGCTTCAAAATATTCTTTGCCGGCATCATAAACATGCAAATTTTCAACTCCAGCCTCTTTCAAAGCCTTCTCAACTTCTTCCCTTTCATTAAGTCGCATAAATCCGGTATCCACAAATAAACCATAAACATTCTCCTGACCCAAAGCTTTATCTAAAAGTAAAAATGCAACTGAACTGTCAACCCCCCCGCTAACCAGCATAAACACTTTATTATTTCCCACCTTTTCACGTATTTCCTCAATAAGAACCTCAGTGTAATCTTCAATATTCCAGTCCGGGCTGGCCCCGGTAATCTCAACAAATTTTTTCAAAATTTTCATTCCGCAAGGGGTATGGGTAACCTCGGGATGAAACTGTAATGTATAAATATTTCTCTTATAATCAGCCATTGCCGCAACCGGACAGTCATCTGTTTTAGCCACAACACTAAAGCCTTCCGGTAATTTTTCCACCTGATCAAAATGGCTCATCCAGGCAGTCTCTTTCTCGTTAATATCTTCAAAAATTCCTTTCCTTTCAAGAAATTCTACTTCTGCTTGTCCGTACTCCTGGGTTTCGCCCGGTTTCACACTTCCTCCAAGTAAATGCGCAGTCATTTGATGCCCATAACAAATGCCCAATACCGGAACACCCAAATTAAAAATTTCCGGATCACATTTTGGGCTATCATCCGCACTAACACTTGCCGGTCCACCCGAAAGTATAATCCCTTTGTACTCCTTAAGTTCATCTGCAGAAGTTTCAGGATCCAGAATCTCAGAGTAAACTCCAATCCTTCTAATCCTGTTTGCAATTAAATGGGCATATTGTCCACCAAAATCCAGTATTACAATTTTATCCATTAGATTTTTTCTTTTTAGCAAGTTTCCTGGCTTTTTCCTGAGCCTTTTTATTCTTTTTGCTATGTTCTTCCAAAGGTTTCATTATTGGGAAAAGCACCAAATCTTTTAAATTTTCTTGCCCGGTTAAAAGTGTAACCATTCTGTCGATTCCCATTCCCCATCCCGACATACAAGGCATTCCGTGCGACATAGTAGTTAAATATTCCTCATTCACCATCATTGCTTCCTCATCACCCTTGGCTTTAGCCAAAGCTTGCGCCTCAAATCTTTCTCTTTGATCAATCGGATCCACAATCTCACCATAAGCATTCACAACTTCCCAAGTGTTTACAAGTACCTGAAAGGTGTCAGCAAGTCTTGGATTCTCATCATTTTTCCTCGCAAGAGGTTTTGTATCGGTTGGATGAAGAATCACAAAACATGGTTGAATCAATTTAGGACGGGAAACCTTTTTGTATAAAGAATCCACTAAATTCCCATAACCAAGATTTTCAGGATCTTCAATCTTGATACCTTTTTTCTTTATCTCCTTTAACAATGCAACTTCATCCCCATAAAATTTCAACACATCGATCCCGCAGTCTTCTTCAATCATTTTTGTATATTCTTTTCGAGGCCATGGTGTTTTAAAGTCAACTTCAGTATCATTACCGTCTCGATCCTTAACCGTAACCTTGGTTTTTCCAAAAAGTTTCATTAATAGATGCTCAAACATTCTCTCTGTAAATTGCATATTTGTTTCAGCATCCCAAAAAGCGCAATAGTGCTCAACCATTGTAAACTCCTGTAAATGACTGGGATCCATTCCTTCATTTCTAAAACATCTCGCAATTTCAAAAGTTTTCTCAAACCCTCCCACAATAGCTGTTTTTTGCCACAGTTCACCGCCCGCGATCCTAAGATACATATCAATATCAAGCGCATTGTGATGTGTAATAAAGGGCTTTGCCACAGCACCACCCGACACATTTTCAAGATAAGGGGTTTCAATTTCAATAAATTCTTCTTTCCAATAAAATTCTCGCAAAACCTTCAGAAAGTTACTCCTAAATATAAATCTATCCATAGTATCGCGATTCATGATTAGGTCCAGGTACCTTTGTCTGTATTTATGCTCCTGTCCCTTAATGCCGTGCCATTTTTCCGGAAGCGGCATTAGAGCCTTTGAAAGCATTGTATATTTGTATACAAGAAGAGTCAGCTCGCCGTGTTTTGTTTCAAAGAGCTCACCTTCAAGCCCCAAAAAATCCGCAATATCTACTTTTTTAAGAAATTTATAATCATCTTTGCCAAGTTTGTCCTGCATGAAACAAACCTGTAATTTGCCGCTAAAATCCTGTAGATTCCCAAAACTGATTTTTCCATGCGAACGAAAAGCAGTAAGCCTCCCCGAAATTTTTAAAAGCTTTTTAGTTGGTTTTTTGAGGATGCTTTTAATGTCACGCAAATCATTTTCTTCACCAAATTTTATACAATCCTCTGTAGTATAAGTTCTTTCAAATTTGGCAGGATAAGGATTAATTCCCTTTTCCTTAATTTCATTAAGTTTGCGAAGCCTATCATGATATTCGTTATTTGAGTTTTTCATAACAAAAAATTAAATTCGGATTGTATTATAAATATGTAAAAGACTTTTCACAACATAAAAGCGCCTTGCTTAAAAGGATCTAGCCAAAAAGAATTTTATTTTCAAACATATCCAAGGCTTCCACAGTATCAGCCTTATCGAAATTCATTATCTCAGTATCATCCCCGGTACCATGATATTCAAAATCAAATAATTTGATTCCCATAAGGGTTAAGAAGCCTGAAGTGAGCCCCTTTTCATCCTGAATGGATTCAACCTCAATAAGTTCCTTTACCCTGCTTGCATCCATTTGAAATCCAAGTTCTTTTGATAGGTATACACATAGCACCATCACAATATCAGCAAGAGCGAAATAAGAATTTTCACCTGAATTTTTATCCATTAGCATTTTAAATGCATTTATAAACCATGTAGCCCTTTTTTTAGTATTGTGAGCATCAACCAGTTTTTTTGCATCAGTATTGGTCAAAACAACGTTATCACCCCTTACCGCAACGTCCTCTTCCTCATTGTAATCCGATAAAACCATTTTTCATTTTTATTAAATTTTTAGTATCACAAAATAATAACATATTCCCATACAAAAATCAATAATATTACGACTTAAAAGCCCCCGGTTTTTCTCCATATGATTTTGAGCCTACAGTAAACAAATATAGCTTTGCGCATTAAAACATAGCTTAGTATTAGCGTCAAAACATGTTTTGTTGCAGAGTTCCAGTCACATTTTTTGATGTGAATGATTTAGCGATATATGAGTAAATAATCTTTTGCGCTGGTGTGAGGCGATTCATCCCAAGTCCGCCATGTTTTCTGTTGAAATTGTAGTGTTGTAGCCACA
>WJKE01000085.1 GCA_014729275.1 Candidatus Peregrinibacteria bacterium
ACTAAATTGTGATCGATAATAAAAATGTATGACAACTGTTACAATTTCTACTAAATATCAGGTGGTTATTCCTAAGAAAGTTCGGGAAATTATGAAAATAAATTCCGGGATGAAGTTGGAAGTTATTCCTTATGAAAACAGAATTGAGCTTATTCCTATAAAATCTGTCAAAAGTTTAAAAGGCGCGTTAAAGGGCATAGATACTAATATTAAACGTGAAAAAGATCGATTATGAATATTGTGGATTCATCGGCATGGTTGGAATATTTTGCTGACACAAAAAATGCTAAAAATTTTGCAGCGGCGATTGAAAATACTAAGCGTTTGCTTGTGCCTTCGATTGTTATTTATGAAGTTTTCAAAAAAGTTTTGATTGAAAAAGATGAAAACTTGGCTCTTAAAGTTGCGGCGCATATGAAGCAAGGGAGGATTATTGATGTGGACTTGGATATTTCATTGAGTGCTGCCAAGATCCGTGCAGAGAAAAAACTTCCAATGGCTGATAGTATTATTTATGCATGTTCTTTGCGTCATAATGCTACGGTTTGGACTCAGGATAAAGATTTTAAGGGGCTAAAGAGGGTGAAGTATTTTGAAAAGTAGGTATGTTTATTTGAAGTGGGACCGGTCCAGGATGAAGGGGGTTTTTTGGCTTGGGGGGTTACCTTCTTCGTCCTTTTGAATATTCAAGGTGTGTACTTTTTATAGCAACGAGGTAGAAAATTTGACTTACAATAAAGAAGAATAATCTTTCGGCACTGCCAATATCGAATTCCAACAGATCTATATCCGGTGATTTGGGAAGGGTTTTAAATAATTTTTTGTATTCACCTGTTGCTTTTATTAAAGAGGTTTTAATATTTTTGGGTCTGAATTCTGATAAATTTGTTAGGGAACCTACCTGTTTTAATACTACTAAAGCTTTTTTTGCCGGGCTTTGTTTAAGTTGTTTAATTTCACATTCCTTGTGGTTGTAGTGTTTGAAAGATATTAAAAATTGCTTTGTTTCGATATCATCCAAGTTTGGATTGATGGGGGATAATTTTGGGATTAAAGTAGATTTTTGATAATTTTTCGGATCAGGTAATGTCATTTTTTTGAGTGAGTTTTGTAGAGGTTTTTGTAGTATTTTTTCATTTCTTCATCAGAAATAATGTTTTTGGATGACATTGTGGAGTCCAGCCCTTCTCTGGCTTTTTGCCAGGGTGGTTCACTATGACTTAATTGTTCCAAATAATCTGCGTCGTATTTTCCGTAAATTTTCCAGATTTCTTCGAGAAGATTTATTTGTTTTTTTTGGAGTTTATTCAATTTTTCTGTTGGAATTTTATTGATTGTAATTGGTGCAAAACCAAATTTTTTGTAGAGGGTGTAGATTTTTCTTACTGCTGGCCCATGAATCCAGGCTTCAATATCTTCTTTGAAGAGTTTTTCTCCGTATAGGGCTAAATGCCAAGCTTGGGCATAATAAAGCAATTTTTGAAGTTTTTTATTTGAAATCGGTTTATTTTCTTCCTTGGCTTTGGATAGAAAATATTCCGCAATCAGTGCAGCTTGGTGTGGATGGTTTTTTGAGGGCATGTTTTGTTTGTTGTCTGTTGTACTTTGATAATAATATATTTTTTGTTCTTTCAAAGGAATTTGTATTGACGCGTTTATTTTGCTTTATATTTAGTACTAATTTGTTGTTGTTGACTTGGCGACAACAGGAGTGGAGTGTAGAGTCTTTGGAATTCCGGCCCGGGCCGAAATTCGTTTGGCTTGCTTATGCGAAAATTGATCGGTTTTTTTTGTGATGGTACCATTTTTTATTTTTGTAAATTTTTGTGGGCTTGCGTTCAATAGGGAAAACCTAAAATTTTCTGGCAAATTTGCTTCAGCTGACCGCGGCAAATTTACCAAAAATTTTTGTTACGTTTCGGGGGAAAATCGCAGGAGCTCTTTTCCCCTCCACTACGCATCGGTTTTCTCGCTACTTGCGTTCAATAGGGTCCGCTAAAATTTCGAGTAATTTGCGGACGCTTTAGGCTGCAAATTACTCGAAATTTTGCCTGCGCCTCCGATCAAGTCTCGCAAAGCTCGCTTGATCTGCGGCTTCGGCGCGCTCCCTCGCTATTTATCAATAGGGGCTCACTGAAAAAGCTTGAAAAATTTGCGGCCTGACCGGCCAATTTTTCATCGCTTTTTCTCCTACGCCTTCGCAAAAAATCGCAAGCTCTTTTTGCTGCGGCTTCGGACCGTGAGCCTCGCTATTTTCAATTGGGTTCGGCTAAACTTTTTGGAAAAATTTTTCGCTCGTATACTCGCTCAAACATTTTTCTTAAAAAGTTTTCCTACGGCTTTGGTTTTGATTCGTTTAAACTCACAAAACCTGCGCCTACGGATCGCCTACCTCGCAACTTACTTATCCGGGGGTACGTTATAATAATCAAACAAATAGCTTGCGATGCGGCTAAATGTTGGGGCGGCGGTCTGTGATCCCCATTCGTTTTCGCGGGGGCGGTCGAATTTGACCAAAATTACGAATTGGGGGTCTGCGATGGGGCCGTATCCGGCGAAGCTTGTTATGGTTGTGCCGGCTCCGGAAAGAGGTTTTCCGTGCTTATATGTTTGCGATGTTCCGGTTTTTCCTGCAACCAGGTGTCCTTCAACTTGTGCATTTTTTGCTACTCCCTCTTCAGTTGAATAAACTAGCATTGCCGTAATTTCAGATGATGTATCCGGCGAAATCACCTGCCTTATTTTGTGTGGTTCAGTTTCGGTTATAACTCCATTGTCATGCCTAACTTCTTCAATAATGTAAGGTTGCATTAAAATTCCTCCATTAGCTAAAGCACAATAGGCATTTGCCAGCTGCAGCATTGTTACAGTTATACCTTGCCCAAAAGCATGAGTAGCTAATTCGGATTCAGTCCAATCTTCAAAATATTCAATTTTACCTGTATTTTCCGCATTAAATTCAATGTCGGTTTTATCGAGGAAGCCAAATTTTTCCATATAGTTATAAAAAAGTGCGGGGCCGATTTCTTTTGCAATAAAGGTCATTCCAGTATTTAAAGATTTTGCCAGCACCGTGTTCATATCAACCAGACCATAATAGCCGTCCGAGTTTTTGATTTCGAAGTCATATTCACCCGTATTAACATTAAAGTCCACCTCAATGGGTCCGACATCGTTATAAACAGTTGAAGGCGTAATGCTGCCGTCATCCAGGGCAATCGCCATTGTAATAGATTTAAAAACCGATCCCGGCTCGTATGGCCATGAAACGATTTTGTTGTGATAAACCTCGGGGCCCACAATATTTTTGTATCTGTAGTAAACACTGTTGCCTTCTTCATCCTTTTCTTCAAAAATTGTGTAGTGATCTAATGTGATCGGATTTCTATAATAATAATAAATTCCTTTTTGGTCGGAAGGATATAGATTTTGCATTTCTTCAGGCGTGAATTCAATCTCTTCTTTTTCAAAAACTTGCCCGTACTCGTTTGGATCAAATGATGGGTAGTTTGCCATTGCAATAATTGCACCTGTTTTCGGGTCCATAATAATAACCTGGCCGCTGTCCGCACGGTAGTATTCGACTGCCCGGGCCAAAATTTCTTCCACTTTTAGCTGAATGGATCTGTCGATTGTAAGAACAATGTCATCTCCATCCTGGACCGGTTCAATTACGCTTTCTCCAACTGTAATCTGCCTGCCTACGGAATCTCTTTTAGTCTGTATTTTACCGGTTTTTCCTGCCAGTTCTTTATCAAAAGTGCTTTCAATGCCGTATTGCCCGTGATTATTTCTATCGACATATCCCACTATATTGGCAGCCAAAGTATTTTCGGGATAATAGCGATAATATTCTTCGAGTAGTCCGATTCCATCAAATAGTTCGTTTTCGTCGTTTTTAATGTATTCGAGAATTTTTTCGGATATTTCAGGGTCCAATTTTCTTTTGAGAACTATATAACGATTTTCACCAATGAGAATTTTTTTCAGCTTATTTTTTGGTATTTTTACGTATTCTGATATACTATCCGCAATATAATTTCGGTTAGAAATTTCAGGAGGATGAGCATAAACTTTGTCATCTTTTATTTCTATTCCCGGAAGATTTAACTCTTTAATTGCTTTTAGGTCCTCCTCTTCCATTTCGGAATTTAGAAGAATTTCCTGGCGTTGTTTTTCCGCAAGTGAAGCCGTTAGGTTCTTTTCGAATTGAGTTTTTAGTTCTTCGTCGGTTTTGGGTTTAAGGAGTTCGGCAATTTCTTCTTCAGTTAAATCCGGGCTCAAATTTTTTGCCAGCTCTTCAATGCGCTCGTTATCGGCTGCTCTTTCTTCCTCAATTTCAAAAATTAGCGGCGACAAAGTTTTGGCTAAAAACACAGGATCTTTAATCAGCGAAGGATCTGCGTATAAAAGGTCGAGTGTGGAATTTGTGCCAATTAGGAAGTCTTCCCCTGAATGATGGTCGCGAATAATGATTTCACCGCGCTGTGGCGTTAATTCCATGTAGCCATATTGTTCTTTTGTGGCGATATCCTGATAATAACCGTGCTGAATAACCTGAAGAATGAATAATTTTATAATAATTATTCCCGTAATTAAACCGCTTCCTATAATTAAAAAAATGGTTTTATTAATGTGATCATTTCTCATGAATTATAGAATACTTAATTTGCGTGAAGGTTCAAGTTTTTGTAGAATTTGCCTCGAATAAATATTAATTCATTTTATGTTTAGAAAAACTACGATGCAAAGTGGACTTAGAGTGTTGACGCAACAGCTAAAAGGAACCAAGGCTGTAACCGTGCTTGTGCTGGTTGGCGCGGGGAGTAGGTATGAGAATCATGAAAAACGAGGGCTTTCTCATTTTTTGGAGCATATGTTTTTTAAGGGAGCTGAGAAATACGAAAACACAAAGGAAGTTTCGGAGGCTATTGATAGTGTGGGTGGAACTTTTAATGCTTTTACGGGCAAGGAATATGCGGGCTATTTTGTGAAGGTTGCAAGCGAAAATGCTGAGGTGGCGATGGATGTGCTTTCAGATATGATGAAGAATTCAAAGTTTAAGCAGGAGGAAATCGAAAAGGAGAGAGGGGTAATTTTGGAGGAATATAATATGTATCAGGATACGCCAATGTATCAAATTGGTTGGGATTTTGAGGGATTGATTTTTGGGGATCAGCCGCTTGGATGGGATCAGATTGGAACTCGTGATGTTATAAATTCGCTTGGCCATGACGATTTTGTGAAATATAAGGATGCGTTGTATGTGCCTGATAATACTGTAGTTGCTGTAGTGGGGAATATTGAGCACGAGGCAGCGGTTTCTTTTGTTCAGGAGTATTTTGATATGGAACAAAAGGAAAAAGCGTTTGATTTTAAGGCTTTGGAAGATATTAGCGGGCCAAAAGTTTCCCTAAAAAATAAAAAAACCGAGCAGGCCCATATTGCAGTTGGATTCCCGGGTTTGAGCGAGAGGGATAATGATCATTGGGTATTGAAGCTGCTATCTGTAATTTTGGGTGGAAATATGAGCAGTCGCATGTTTTTGAATATTCGTGAAGCTAACGGTCTTGCTTATTACATTCATACTTCTACGGATAATTATGTCGATGGAGGTGTGATTGTGACTAATGCGGGTGTTGATTTGAAGAGGATGGATAATGCTGTTACCGGGATTATTGCTGAATATAAGAGGATTCGTGAGGAGATCATTTATCCGAAGGAACTTAAAAAAGCCAAATCTTATTTAAAGGGGAAGATGGTTTTGAGTTTGGAAGATAGTGAAGAATATGCTCATCTTCTTGCAAAATATGAACTTTTACATGATAAAGCTACATCGCCAGAGGAGATTATGAAGCGAATTGATGCTGTAAATAGTGAGGATATTAAGAGAATTGCCAATAAATTGCTTGTTCCGGAGAAGATGAAGCTTGCAGTCATTGGTCCCTATGATGATGAAGAGCATCTAAAATCTTTATTGAAGTTTGAATGAAGCGGCATTTCATGTTATAATTATAGGATTATAACATGATTTATATGTCGAGCAGGGGCGTTAAATTTTTAAAGGGAATTGCTGAAGATGCAGGAGAAGTACTTTCAGAGATTGGAGGCGAACTTGAGGATGCCAGGTCTTTTACGTCTGATGCTTTTTATGAATTTTGGCTTGAGGATTATGATAAAAAGCGGGAAAGGGCAAAAGCAAGGGCGGAAAGAACTCGTAAAATTCGTGAAATAAAGGAGAAGGAGCGCAAGGCCAAGGCTGAGTCTATGGCCAAATTGAGTAAGCTAAAGGAGCAGATGAAGAAGGGAGTATTTAAGGATCTTTCTGAGATAATGAAATTGAATCAGTTTAGTGGTAATAGCCTTAGGTTTGAGATTCCTCAGGATTATGATTTTTTGGATTCCGGGAATGCTGAGGTTTTTTATAAGAACTTTTTGAAGGGATTTACAGGGCATGAGAAGGAGTTAGCCGGATTTATAACTTCTTTGGGAATTGAAGGGCTGATTTCCGGTGGTGATTTTGTTGAGTTACTGGCATTGAGTTTTACGAATGCTGTAATGCGAAAAGTTGATAGAGATTTTTACGAACAGTTTCCTTTAATAAAGGAGTTTGCGGATAAGCCACAAGGAGCGGATTTTAGGTTGAGTTTTGACGAGAATTCAACTTTACAGGATGTGGAGTTTATTTTTAGGCCTGATGATTTTGTGAGCCGTTATAAAGAATATGAAGCGGCTCATTTGAAGGTTTCTGGGGAGGAAGAAAGTGAACCAGAAGGTAAAGAAAATTTGCTCGAGCTTCCTGAAAAACCGGAATTTGTGGGTGGTGATGCACCTAAAGCTGATATTGAGAGCGATGAACTTGAAAAGTCGCGCCTTGAAGCATTAATAAATTCTCCTCTTGGAACAGTACTTAACTTTTTAACATTTTCTTCAATTGATCCTGCGACCGAATTAACTAAGTTTCAGATGATTGCTAATGGTATGAGCCCTTTTATGGCATCAATTGCGGGATTTTTGGGAGTAGAAGGTTATGAGAAGGAGTTTAATATGTTATTGGAAGTTGCGCCTGAGGATAAAAGGGAGAAGATATTGGCTAAACGAGAGAGCATCCTCAATAAAACAAAAGAAAAAACCTCAAGGCCTGAAAAAATGCAGCAGATGATTGATGAGTCAAAGGATACCAAATTAGATTCTTATCTGGTGGATAATTTAAATGGAATTGTGAATGAAAATAATGCGCTTCGGCTAGCTGAGAAATTTGATAAAAAGATAAAAATTGATCTTACTTATCCGGGATCCTTTGTGTTTATTCCAAAAAATTCCGAGTACGCGATTAATGAAAAGGAGAATGCTTTGGCTGTTTTACGTTCCAGTTCTGATAAAGCTTTTGCCGGAGGGACAGTGTTTGCTAATAATCTTCCAAGCGGTGCTGTGATAAGTCCGGGGGCTGTAATAACCCTTGTTTAGTTAGATTCCATGTTCTAAAATGAGGCCACTATTCTTTAAAAGTTTTTAATTATGTCTGAAGATAAAGGAATTTTTGAGAGAACTCTAGTTTTGATTAAGCCGGATGCTATTCAGCGTGGTCTTATTGGTCAAATTACCGGTAGATTTGAGATGAAGGGCTTAAAACTTGTTGGACTTAAGATGATGAGTTTGGATGAAGCGGTTTTGCGTGAACATTATGCGCATTTGATTGATAAGCCGTTTTTTGCGAGTTTGGCAAATTTTATGCAGAGTTCACCTGTGGTGGCAATGTGTTGGGAAGGCCTTGAAGTAGTTGACGCAGTGAGAAGAATAACCGGTATTACAAAGGCTCGTGAAGCTGAAGCCGGGTCAATAAGAGGAGATTATGCAATGAGTGTTTCTTGTAATGTTATTCATGCATCTGATTCAGTGGAAAATGCGGAGAAAGAGGTGAAAAGATTCTTTAATCCAGATGAAATTCATTCGTATGATAAATCAGAATATGTCTACGTCTACGCCGAAGACGAGCGAGGTTAATTTGCTGGAAAAAAAAGCGGCGGAAATAAGACTTAAATCTTTGCTGACTATGAGGAAGACGGGCAAAGAAGGTATGGGGGGTGATATGTCGAGTATTGAAATTTTGACAGCTCTTTATTATGGGACTCTTAATAGGGAGCCGATTGTCCGGTTGGATCCCAAAAAACCGGGCTGGGATGGTCAGGACTATGTGCTTATTTCCAAGAAACATGGAGTTATTTCACAATATTCAATATTAGCTGATTTGGGCTTTTTTGATGAGGAGGAATTAAATTTTGTATCTTGCCCGGGAAGTTTGTTAAGCGGTCGGCCGAATATGAAGGTTCCCGGCATAAAAGGCACGCTTTTAACTTCAGGTCATGGACTTTCTGTTGGTTTGGGTATTTCTTTGGGCCTTAACATGGATAAAGCGGATAATAAAGTTTTTATGCTTGCGGATGTGAGTGAACTGCAGAGCGGACAATTTTGGGAGGCCGCGCTTTGCGCGGCCCATTACAAATTAAGTAACCTCATCCTGATTATTGACGACTCCAAGCTTCAGAATGACGGGCCGGTAAATTCAGTAATTGAAGTGGGATCTGTCCAAAATAAATTTGATAGTTTTGGCTGGAGTGTTCAGCAGATCATGAATGGTCATGATTTTGATTCATTATTAAATGTATTTTTAAGAGCGTTTAATGTTATTCGAAAACCGGTATGTATCTGGTGTCATACTGTTTCGGGCAAAGGCATAACTTTTGCCGAAAGAAAACACGGTTATTTTAATGCCAAGGTGAGTGAACCCGAATTGGATGCAATTATTCCCAATTTAAAAGAACAATTATGAATGAAATTATAAAAGCTTTTAGCTTTAGACTTATCGAAGAGGGAAGAAATTATAAAAATCTCGTGATGCTGAGCAATGACTCTTTTAGAGATTTAAAACTGGAGAATTTTAGAAAATTATTTGAGAATAGAGCTTTTAATTTTGGTATGGGTAGCGAAAATATGGTATCCGTGGCCCAGGGTTTAAGCATTCGGGGAAAAATGCCTCTTATTGCAGGTTATTGTGCATATACAATTGTTAAAGCTTATGAACAAATTAGGAATGATATTTGTTATCCAAATTTAAATGTGAAAATTTTGGGCGCATACAGCGGTTTAACTGCAGCTAAATTGGGGCCGGGTTATCAGATTTTGGAAGATATTTCTTTAATGGCTTCTTTGCCCAACATGGCAGTAGTGTGTCCGGCTGATTAT
>WJKE01000086.1 GCA_014729275.1 Candidatus Peregrinibacteria bacterium
GAGATATCTTATGTCTGAACCAGGGTGAAACATATAACAAAAAAACAAAAAATAACATATAGTCACCCCCCATAGTATCAGATCGTTTTTTTCATATGACTTGAACAGTATATATATTACTAACATTGTTAATAAAACAATCCCGAAATATTTAACTATATCCGAAGGATGAAACAAGGATGAATTAAGATACTCACTCACCCTATAGTTCCAATGGGGAGAGGTAAATCTATATATTATACCTTTTACAGTTGCGACACTTGGTATCCGTACACTCTCACCATTTTCCAACAAGGTTATAGGTGTTTTTAGATTATTTTCTCTCCATAAAACATCCGGCAATGCGAAAAAAAATGCCGGAAAGATAAAGAGGCAAAGATTAAGAATTTTTGCTCTGGTTCTGCTTTTGGTTTGACAAAGGACTAGAAAGAAAAAAGCGGGGATAAAAAAGCATGCATTCCTCTTAGTAAGATACATGAATCCAAGGATTATTCCCGACCACACAAATTTTCTTTTAACCAGCAATAATAAGCCTAATACACTGAAGCAAGTAGTGGGAATATCCACGTAAAATATTATGCTAAAAGCAATCACTACAGGAGTAGTGGCAACAATTAAGGAAGCGTATAATCCTTCTTTTTCGCCATAGAGCTCTTTTGCTAACAGGTATGTAAATAGTATTAGTAGGGAATAATAGATGGTATGGTAAAGCTGAGCAACAGGAAAACATATCCTGCCGGATAATCCCCAAAGCAATGCCAATAATATATGCCACAGAGGAGCAGAATTATAATAACCACTCGGAGGATAATTTTCACCAAATAAAGGATCAACAATTACCCGACGACCAGCGTCAAAAGTATCTTTTGCAAAACGGTAATGGAATACCTCATCTCCTAAAGAGAGTTCAGAAGTGAGGCCGGCAATGATTACCATCAAAGAACTGCATAAAATAAGTAAGAGCAACTTTTTATTAAACACTTTTATTTGCCTTTTATTTAGTTTTGCTGGCAGGGTGTAAGCGACGTTAAAAGCACATGTATCGTAATTTGCGAATTAATCTGTGCATGTAATAGAATCTCTATATACCGCTATTTTTCTATGCCTTTTAAGGTAACAAAAAATTTGTGAGATTATCAATTATAGAGTCTAATAAACTGAAGGAAGCCGTACAATCGCTCCAATAAAAGCTTTTTGACTATCTTGGGTAAATCCATTAGATATGGATTCTTTGCGATACCCATAGCATTTTTAAATAAACGCAGACGATAAAATTTCTTGAAGAATCTTACTATTTCCTTTCGGTTCAGAGTCTCAGAGACGATAATTGCCTGGTTGAAATTATTCTGAAAATTTACGTCCAGTTTCGACCATTGCATGTCATCAGAGACTAATCCTCTCGATTTTGCATATTCCCAGACCGGTGTACCGGGATAAGGGGTTAGCACGTAGATATCGGTCAAGTTTATAGGAGTTTTTTTTACAAATTTATAGGTTTCCAGTATATCCTCCTTAGTCTCGTGAGGGCAACCGATGATGAAGGAGCCGTTACAGGCTAACCCATACCTCTTTATAGTTTTGACGGCATTGATATTTTGTTCTACCGTTACTGCCGGTTTTAAATATTCCAAAGTGCGCGTGCAGCCCGACTCCAATCCTAAATTTATTGAATGTACGTTCATGTGCTTAAGTAATTGTACTACCTCGTCGTTAACAAGATTGGCTCGGGCGTTGCACGTAAAACGTATCTTATGTAGCTTTTTATCTTCCCGGATTAGGAGGGAGATTTCTTTCAATCTTTTACGGTCGGCGATAAAGAGGTCATCGTAAAAACTGATTAGTCTTACATTGTATTTATCGACTAATTCTCGTATTTCGTTTATAACATAGGCGGCACTGAAAAACCTGACGGTATTCCAAAATCGTGTAGAAGCGCAAAAAACGCATTTATAAGGACAGCCCCTCGAGGTGAACATATAAGTATGTTTGTCAATCTTCAAAAACTCTCTTGCAGGCATTGCTATAGAATCCAGGTTGGGTATTGCGGGCCGAGGTTGTGTAAATCGAATTGTATCATTGTCCCTAAAAACAATTCCATTGATTTTAATTAGGTCACCGGCTGAAAATTTCTTATTTTTCAAGAAGACCTCAATAAGTTCGACTGCTGTCTCTTCCCCTTCGCCTATCACGCCTACGTCAAATTCTGGACTCAGACTTGAAGGTAACATAGTAATATGAATGCCGCCGACAATAACTGGAATTTGTTGTTGTTTTAGGAAGTGTGCATAGTTTCTTGCAATATTGTAATTCTGTGTTACTGAGCTGAGAAATACTATATCCGGCTTAAACCGTTTGAGTTCTGTGTACACCGCCCTGTCTATTATACGGAATTCGAAAAAATCTCGTCCAAAATGTTTCATTAATGCGCTCGCCAGATAACCAAGCCCGAGGGGTGGGTGACGTTGCTCTACCTCTGTGGTAGAACGAATTGCATTTATAAGTAAGATTTTGAATTTCATTATTTGAGTTGTCTTCTTGCATAAATTGTGACTATGGCAGTTTTCTTCACTAAGCTTTCAAAAAAAGTAAAAGGAGGTAGGACAGATGTCCAGAATATCCACTTGAGCCTTTTAAAAACAGGAGTACCCTTTTTCTCTTCTTGAGCCCATGCCCATTGAGGGTCGAGGTCAGGGAATAGTGTAATTA
>WJKE01000087.1 GCA_014729275.1 Candidatus Peregrinibacteria bacterium
GTATTTTCCATACCAGTCGGACATATCGCAATCATTAAAATTATGCATTTCTACAGCCGGATAAATTAAATCGTCGTATGATTCAAAATAAATTTTTAAAGCTTCTACAAGATTTACTGTTTGTTCAGGTTTGAATGTTTCGTCGTCATAGCCGGAAACAATTTCGTGGTCTTTTGCAAATGCGACAAATGGCGCGTACCACTGTGTTGCGGGTGTATCTACAAATGGATCATCGTCTACTTCGTAGTTTATTACTTCTTCCTCATCGTAAAGCCCTGTGGCAAGAACCAGCATTTTAATTGCTTCAGCCCGATTAACTTTTTGGTGAGGCTTGTATGTGCCATCTTCGTAACCTTCAATAATTCCCATTTCATAAAGTGTGTTAATGGCAACATAATTACCATTGCCTTCGCTAACATCTGAGAAGGCTACAGCAAATGCGCTTAGAGAATGCGTAAAAAGTGCTATTGCAAGAATAGGCAGAAAAAGAAATTTTTTAATTTTCATGATTTATTATTTTAGCTTGATAACAATGTGTCGGCGGTCTCCTTCACCCTGGCTAAGAGTTTCAATGTCATCCATACCCGGTTCCATGCAAAGAAGATGGATCTTTCTTCTTAAAAATGGGTTCATAGGGGGTAAATTTTGTGGCCGCCTTGTTTTTCGGGCCATTGCGATTTTGCGTTTTGCAAGATTCATGACATTTTCTTCCTGGCGTTTTCTGTAGTTATCTACATCTAACAAAATATTAAAGTTATTGTTACCTGTTTTTTTCCAGGCAAGGGTCTTTAGGATATGTTGAATAGCCTGAATATTGTCTCCATGATAACCAATAAGTTCGCTTGGATTTTCACTTGAAATATTTATGAAATAGTTTTCATTTTCTTCTTCAGTGATTGAGATTTTTGTGACTTCCATGCCAAGCCTATTTAGAAGGTCGGTAAGGATTTCGTGAAGTATTTCTTCGATATCCATATAATTTAAGTTAAGAATTTTTGATTACTTTTACTTTTGCCTCTCCTTTGTTTCTGGATTTGTTGATAATCAGTTGCTGGAAGATTCCGTAAAGGGTAGAGACTCCCCAGTATACTCCTACTCCTGCAGGTAAGGATGCTGCGAAAACCGCGATCATTACCGGCATTATGTAGAGCATCATGTTGGTTGCTTTCATCATTTCGTCCTGTTTCTTGTTTTTGCTTTTCTTTTTTTTGCGGGCCATTGACAGTTTTACCTGAATGAATTGTAATCCACCAACTATTAGCGGTAAAACATATAGGTTTGTTTTGGTTAGGTCAAGCCCTAAAAAGTGTACGTTGATGTCGGAAATTGAGAAATTTTCGTATGTTGTATATAAAAGGTGAATTTTATCGGGATTTAACCCTCCTTTAATTACGTAGAAGAGAGCGATTAAGAAGGGGAATTGTAGTAGTATTGGCAAACAGCTGCCCATTGGATTAACCTTTGCTTCTTTCCAGAGCGCCATTGTTTCCATTGAGATTTTTTGCTGGTCGCCTTTATATTTTTCTTTAATTTTTTCGAGGCGGGGCTGTATATCCTGTAATTTTTTTTGAGAAACCATTGCTTTGTGATTTGGTACAAGCAAAATTGTTCTTATTATTAAGGTGAGAAGTATGATGGCCCACCCCAAGTAGTGTCCCGGAATAATTGCCACAAGCCAAATTAAGCCGTTGTAGATTGGTTTGTAAAAAACTCCGTTCCAAAGTTTTTTTATTAATCCGTCATCTGTAACTATAAATTCGTTTGAAGAAATTGCCCGGCCTTTATAATCGAGTTCAATTTTGTATCGTCCTTTATCCGAGAATAGTGCGTAATTCCAATTTTCATATGTGATGCGTGTTGAATCGCCATGGGCCAGAGTTATGTCTGATGTGTCCGGGCAGTTGAGGGGGGGCGAGGAGGTCTTTTGGGTCCACTTATTGTTTTCGTAGCGGTAAACGTTTAATGGCTCGGAGGGGCATTCGTTCGGGATGACGACCTCCTCGCCCGTTAAGTTTTCAATTTCTATTGTTACGGTTTTGCTGACTCCGTATTCATCTTTAGTAGTTGTTAAAAGTAGATTTCCGGTATCTGCCGGAAGTTCTTTGTCTCCCTGGCAACTTTGAAAAATAAAGTTGAGCGTTAAAAAAACCGCAAAAAATACGATAAGATTTTTTAAAATTTTGTTAAGATTTTCCATTATTTATTTGATGATATTATTGATGTCCTCTGCAATAGCGCTATAGTCTGCATCTAAAATCGCTTTTTTTGGAATTAAAACTATATCCGATCCCTTTGAGGGAGTAAATTTTTTTAGTTTAAGACGGACAGCCTCATAAATTCGTCTTTTAATCTTGTTTCTGGTTACCGCTTTATTACTTATTTTCCTACTGATTATAACAGAGAATCTGCAAAAATCTTCCTCATTATTCATTTTGCGTACAATAAAGAGTTTTGTTTTGTACGATTCACCTTTCTTAAGGATATATGGAATTTTTTCGCGCTTTATGCGATGTGTTTTCGCGATCATTATTTTGAATGTGTGCTAACAGTTAACTGTTTTCTGCCCTTAGATCTTCTTCGTTTAAGAACGTTTGCGCTTACTCCGGTTCTCTTCATAAAACCGTGTTTTCGAAGTCTCTTTCTTTTCTTTAGTTTTCCTAACATTGTGATTTATTGTAAATTTAAGGTAATTTTTGCCCCAAGATTCTATAACTTCCTTAAAATAAAGTCAAACTGTTATTTGTAATTCTGTATACTTGCAACTAGTGGGGGATTGAAGTATATTTTTACAGAAAAGTTAAGAAAAATTTTATGGCTTTAACAGTCGAATTTGACTTTTTATTCGCAGGAAGGGACGAAAATAGTTTTTTGGAAACCTTTACATACGATTTATACCGTGATCACGGGGATAAATCAGGGCAAATTTTTGCGAATTTAGAGATTCAAAATAATCCGGTAGATAGCGAATATTTAAGTTCAGTAGTTTTTGAAGCCTTGCAGAACCAGTTTTTTGCAGATTTGGATCGTGATCCATATGAGCGATTTGAACTTACCTTAAAAGTTGTAAATTCAGTTATTAAGGATTATCGAGAGAAAAAAAGTTCAGGCTATATTGGAAATATTAATGTAATTATTGCTGCGATAGTTGGGGATACTCTTTATTTAACCCAATCCGGCGATGCTGAGGCTTATCTTATTAGAAAACGTTATGTAAGCGTAATTAGCGAAGGACTTAACGAAGAAGTTGAGGAAAGTGAGGATCTTTTTACAAATATTGCTACCGGTTCTGTTGAACCCGGTGATTTTGTTTTATTTTCATCCACACGCTTACTCAGATACATTTCTAAATCTGATTTGGCGAATTCTTTACAAAGGAGTGGTGTTACAGCATCTTTGAATGAGATTAAAGATATTATTTCTACTGAAATGCTTGGTAGAATTTGTTTAACAGGTGTTCTTTTTAGGCATTATGTGGTTAGTGGTGGTGCGCCAATGGAAGAAGAACCTTATGATGATAATTCTTCGGACTATGAGGTAGAAGACCGCGTTGAAGACTTAAAGGGAAGTTTTATGAAGACTTTAAAGGAGAGTAAGCAAAAGGCTCCTTTACTCGGTAGAAGGTTAAAAGTGAATAGTGGCGCTATTAAAGCGAATTTACGTGAAAAATTTTATAGGTTTTTTGGTGGTGGCAAATCCCGAAATTGGCTTTTAATGGCTTTAATTGTTGTTATTTTGGTGCTTTTTATAGCGATAATTGTTGCAAAATCGACCAGCCAAAAGCGTGAAGAGATTGAGCGATTGGATAAAATTTTAACATCAGTCCAAAATAAAATTACCGAAGCAGAAACTAAAGGTGTTTACGATAAAGAAACTGCAATTTTAATTTTGGATGAAGCCTACAGTGATGCAAAGGAAGTTTTGAATTCAGGTTATTATCGTGAAAAAGCAAAATTGTTCCTTATAGAGATAGAGGATACCCGCGATACTTTGGATAATGTTAAAAGAATTGAAAGCCCTAATCTTTATTCTGATTTAAGTGAAGTAAAGTCTTCTGTGAATGCTCTTGGTTTTGCTGAGACCGGATCTAATTTGTTTGTGTATGAATCTGCTTCTTTGATTCCACTTGTATTGGATCAGGTGCAGGATCCTATTGAGCTGGGAACAGAGTCTGATATTATTGATGCTACAGGTTTTGATGACAGGGATTCCATAGTTTTTCTTACAAAAAATGCTGATTTGATTGAGTATAAGGATGGAACAGTTTCATTTATGGATACTGCGGATGAATCTTTCCGAAAAGGAGTGAGTATAGATGACTGGAGTAATAGAATTTATATGTTGGATAATGAAGCAAATCAGATCTGGAAATACTCTTATAAAACTTCAAGCGCTCAGTTTGGTTCTGCCGAAGCTTATATAACTGAGGAAACATATGATATAAAGGATGGAGTTGATCTGGCCATTGACGCAAGTATATTTGTTTTGGGAGAAACTTCAGGTTTGCAAAGATATTATGCAGGTGATAAGACTGACTTTTATGTAACTAATCCTCCTTTTAATGATTTTGAAGCTCCACGTACAGTTTTTGCAAATGAAAAAATAGATGAAGTTTTTGTATTGGATACTTCTGAGAATAGGGTGTTTGTATATTTAAAGGATTACGACTCGGATAACATTAAATATCAGTATCAATATTTGTTTGATACCATTGATGAGATTAGAGATATTTATGTAGATGCAGATTCACGAAAGCTTTATCTGCTTACTTCAAATGCTGTTTATGAGGTAACAGTGGAATAATTATTTTAGTACCTTTTGCTATACGCAAATACTTTGCAATATGGTTTATGAGGTAATAGTGGAATAATTATTTTAGTACCTTTTGAGTTTCTGATGCGATGATGATTTCTTCGTTTGTTGGTATTACAAAAACTTTAACTTTTGATCTTTTTTCAGAAATTATTTCTTCGCATTTCTCATTTTTCTTTTTATTCAGTTTGAGCCCAAGATGACTTAATCTGTCGCAGGCCTGTTGGCGAACATAGAAGGCTTTTTGTCCAAGTCCTCCTGTGAAAATAACTGCATCTAATCCGTTTAGGGCTGCAGCATAGGATCCAATAAATTTCGCGCATTGGTATGAAAGTACTTCTATTGTGAGAAGGGCCATTTTGTCTCCTTTAAGGGATTTTTCATAAATTTTTCGCATGTCTGAGCTGATTCCGGATAAACCAAGTAGTCCGGATTCATTATTTAGAATTTCATCAATTTTATCAGTGTCCAGTTTTAGTTTTTCTTGCATGTGAAATACGATAGCAGGGTCGATGGAGCCGGAGCGTGTGCCCATTATTATTCCTTCAAGAGGGGTGAATCCCATTGAGGTGTCTATTGATTTTCCGCTTTGCGATGCTGTAATTGATGAACCGTTACCTAAGTGACAACTTACAATTTTAACTGCTTTCTTTTTTAGAAGTTTTTGGGCCTGCTTAGTTACGTATTTATGGCTTGTGCCGTGGAATCCGTATTTTCTGACTCCATATTTTTCGTACCACTTAAAAGGAAGGCCATATAAATATGCATATTCCGGCAGGGTTGAGTGAAATGCTGTATCAAATACTGCTACTTGAGGTTTGTTTTTTAAAATATTTTTGCATGCCAGAATTCCTTTTAGATTGTGAGGATTGTGAAGAGGTGCGAGCTCTGAGAGTTTTTCTATTTCTTTAATAACTTTGACTCCAATTTTTATAGGTTCTGTATATTTTTCACCTCCATGAACCACTCTATGTCCTATGGCATCTATTTCGCTTTTTGATGAAATCACTTCACTTTTTAATAATGTTTCTATTGCATAGTTAAAAGCCTGTTCATGGTTTTTGATCTTAATTTTAAGGCCAATATTTTTATTCTCTGCGGAAAATGTAAATTTGGTTTTTTCCATACCTATTCCGTCAATGTGTCCTTTTGCCAACTGAATTGGATTTCTTCCATTTGCAATTAATTGGAATTTCAGTGAAGAAGACCCCGAATTGATAACTAAAATTTTCATAATATTTTAAATTATTTTGTAAACTGTTCCGCCCACTTTTGGTGGAATGCCAACTTTAAGGCCGATTTCATCTCCCGACCTTGCCAGCCTTATATTTTTGCGATTGCGTTGCATTGAATCAATGGGTTGTTCAAAAAGGCCTTTTGCTGTTTCGAAAAGAATTTGGTCTCCCTGCCTTATTGGGCTTGTTACGTTTATTACTGCAACATCAATTTTTTCGAAATATGCATCGCAATGGCCACATGCGTGCATTTCGCGAATATTTCTTTTTTTTACTGATTTTGTACTAATTTTATATTCTTCCTGCGCCGGAAGTTCTTGGGTTACCGGAATGTCTGTTTCAAGTTTTTTAGTTTTTTTAGGTTTTTTTTTGCTTCTGGTAACGCGGGTGTTTTTTTTGTTTAATTTTTTTTCGATTGATTTTATTGAACGTGATCTTTGGAAGGCCGGAACATTGTGAATATTTATTTCATTCATATTTTTAATTTAATTATTTGCAGCAGTTAACTACTGTGAAAGCGGTAATGTTTACAATATCCCCGGCAGAGCACCCACGGGAAAGATCGTTTACAGGTTTTCTAAGTCCCTGAAGCATTGGTCCAATTGCTTTGGCTTTGGCAAGCCGTTCAACAAGTTTATAAGCTATATTTCCAGATTCCAGATTTGGAAATATGAGTACATTTGCGTTACCTTGAATAGGGGAAGAAGGGCATTTTTTTTGAGCAACTTGTTTTACAAGTGCCGCGTCAATTTGCAGCTCGCCATCTACAATAAGATCAGGTTTTTTGCTTTTTATAATTGCTACTGCCTCACGAACTTTGTCGATTACCGGGTGTGAAGCAGAACCTTTTGTGGAGAAAGAGAGTAGTGCGACTCTTGGATGTATTCCAAATATTTTTGCTGTGTGCGCGGTATCAATAGCAATATCGGCAAGGTCATGAGAATTGGGATCAATTGTTACGGCTGTGTCGGCAAAAAGTAAAATGCGTTTTTCCAAAATCATAAAATATACTCCGGAGACTTTGTGAAATTTTTCTTTGGTTTTTATTATTTGAAGAGCTGGTCGAATTGAATCAGCAGTAGATGAAATTGTTCCTGTTACCATTCCGTCAACTTCGTTTGTCTCCACCATCATTGTGCCAAAGTAGTTTCTATCAAGCATTCTTTGTGCGGCATCTTCCTTTGATATTCCTTTATGCTTTCTTAATTCGTAGAATTTTTTAATAAAGGTTTTTCTTAATTTTGAATTTTTTGGGTCCTCTATGCGTATATTTTTCCAGTCGAATTTAAGCTTAAGACTTGAGGCCATATCTTTTATATGATTTTTTGGACCGATTAAAACCACTTTTGCGTATCCTTTTCGTTGTATTTTGGATGCGGCGGTTAATGTGCGTTCCTCTAAAGCATCAGGAAAAACAATGGTTTTTGGGTTAGAAGCTGCTTCTTTTTTAATTCTTTTAATAAATTTTTTCATTTTTGTTTAAGTTTTTAATCTATAATGGATTATAGCAAGCATTTTATTTTATGGGAAAATTTTTTTTGAATATCCTGAATTTCAACTTTTGTTATGTCTATAAGAATTTTCCATATAGATACAGGAGGGGAAATGTTTTTGATTCTATTTTTTTTCAGGTTTTCTATTACAGATTTTATATTTTTTTGTGCATCAAGTTTTATGTATCCATCTGAAAGGTTTTTAATGCTATGACTGTCTGATGTGGCAACAAGGGGCTTGTAGAATTTTTTTGCAGTGTGAGCAGCTTTGCGGTTAAAGTTTATAACTTTCGTATGAGCGTAACTTAATTCAATTCCGTCAAATATATCGATGTGTTTTAAAAGCAGTTTTTTTAAACTAATAAATCCCGGAAAAAATGGGTGGGCAGCCATAATAAAACAATCGGGATGACTTTTTTTGTATTTTTTCAGGTCTTCAAAGCTCTTTACCCTTTCAATATCTTCATCAACATTTAAGCAAATAATGTGTTTGCGCCGAATCTCTAATTCAATACCGGGAATTAGAAGAATGTTATGCTTTTCAGCGTGTTTTTTAATGTCCTCGTTGAAAAAAAATTTGCGATGATTTGTAATTGCTACAACTTCAAAGCCTTTTTTAGAAGCGTGCGAAATCAGCTCTTTAGCACTAAATGGTAGAGCATGAGTGATGTCTTCTCCCGTATGGCAGTGGAATTGGCATTTTAGCATCTAGTTGAGTACATCATTCATTGCAGCCCCTGTTTCTTTGGCTTTTTCAATTGCTGTATCTATATTTTCAACGGTTTCTGTTATTTTTTTCTTTGTGCCACTGATTTTTTCACTCACTTCTTTAATTTCGGTTTTAACGTTTTTATAAGATTCTTTTCCGTCTGTAAAAAGCTGACAAGCGCTAAAGCTTATAAGAATTAAGGCGAAAAGTGCTATTAATTTCATTTTTTTGTATTAAATAGCTTTTTAAAATTTCCATCAAATTTTGTGAGGAAATTTTTGATATCAAGAATATCGTTTTTAGATATTGCGGATGTAGATGTATGATCCTGAAGTTCGAGTTCGTGCTCAAGTCCGGATGTAACAGAAACTATAACAGATAGTTTGCATTTTGGGCATTTTAGCTCCATTAATGATTCTTTTCCGTTTGTAGCAATAATATGAATGTTATCCATAAGATAGGATTTTTTACATTCTATGCATTTGCATGTTTTGTGTACGAATTTTATTGCGCTTCTAATCTCTTTTAGGTTCATTGTAGTTTTTTTAATGCTTGAGCTATTCTTGATAATGATTCTTCTTTTCCCAGTGCCCAGGCGGTTTCGAATACTCCCGGTGAGAACTGCATTCCGCTGAGGGCGGCCCTTAACGGCCAGAAAACTTGTCCGTTTTTTACATCTAATCGCTTTACTGTTTCAAACAAACTTTCTTTTAGGTTTTGAAGGGTCCAGTCTTCGATTTTTTTAATATCTTTAAGGCTTTCGGATAGTGAAATGTATGCCTGATTTAAGTCTACCTTCATTTTTTTGTTAGTCAACAATTCTTTAGAATATTCGGGGTAGTTGAAGAAAAAGGCCAGGTTTTTTGCTGTTTCTTTTTTGTTTTTAAGAATCTTCTCATCCAACATACTAAGAGCCCTGGTTAACAACTCGGGAGTATTTTCATATTCTTTTGGTATAAATCCTGCAGCGTATTTTTTAAGTTTTTTCCCTTTTTTAAGTAGAAAAGCTTCCTCTGCTTCTTGATTTGAAAAATCAAAACCTCTATTAGTGATTTCTACATTTTTATCGAGCTCTTTTGCGAGTACTGTCATTTCTTCATTAAATTTTTTTTTGTGCCATTGCCAGTTGAACCAATCAAGTTTTTCGATATTGAATACAGCTCCGGATTTGTGAACTTTTTTGAGCTCGAATATTTTTTCAAGCTCTTTAAGTGTAAAAATTTCTCTTTGCTCTCCGCTTCCGGGATTCCAACCCAAAAATGCTACAAAATTTATGACCGCTTCTTTAAGGTATCCTTCTTTTATGTATTCCTCTACAGCAACATGCCCCTGACGTTTTGAAAGCTTTGTTTTGTCAGGATTTAAAAGTAAAGGAAGATGAGCAAATTCAGGGACATCCCAACCAAAAGCCTGGTATAAGGCGATGTGTTTTGGGGTTGAGGGAAGCCATTCTTCGCCTCTTATTACATGTGTGATTTCCATTAAGTGATCATCTACAACATTTGCCAGGTGATAAGTGGGGAATCCATCTGATTTAACTAAAATTTGATCGTCGATTGTTTTACCGTCAAATTGCATGTTTCCTCTTATAATGTCTTTGAATCTAATTGAATCGTAGGGCATGCGTTGGCGGATTACGTAGGGTTCACCCGAAGAGAGCTTTGCATTAATTTCAGATTCGGGAAGATCCAGGCATTTCCTGTCGTACATTGGTGCCTGCTTGTTTTTAGCCTGAATTTCGCGCATTTTCGTAAGCCGTTCTTTTGAGCAAAAACATCTATAAGCGTGTCCTGAATCTATTAATTTTTGAGCATTTTCAAGGTGGATATTTTTTCTTTTTGACTGTATATATGGGCCATTTTCTCCAACCTCTTTTCCGTCTTCCATTAAACCTTCGTCGTAATTAAGCCCGACCCAGGAAAGTGTTGATAAAAGGTTTTCAACTGCTCCTTCTACAAATCTTTCCTGATCAGTATCTTCAATTCTTAAAATGAATTTGCCCTTATTTTTTTTCGCAAAGAGGTAGCAGTAGAGTGCTGTTCTCAATGAGCCAACATGTAAGTAACCGGTCGGACTTGGTGCGAAGCGTGTTTTTATCATGGCCTGAAGTATACATTTTTTCGTTGTTTTTGGGAAGAGAATGTGTTTTTTTTGACTTCCGTGTAAGGCGGAAATAAGATATGATTAAATCTGTAAGGTTGTAATTTTTTTTATGGCTGTAAAAAGAAGACGAACCACTACCGCGAAGCGTAGAAGAACCTCTCCGCGGAGGACATATAAAAGAAGAACAAAGAAGAGGAAAACGTTGAAGGTTAAAGTGAACCCTACGGTAGCGACTGAAATTTGGGCAATCATTTATATGGCTATCGGTGTTCTTACCATATTAAGCCTTAAGGGTACTTTTGGGATTGTAGGAGATATGTGGGTGAATATGTTAAAGCCGATTTTGGGATGGGGTGTTTATATTATTCCGGGGATATTTTTGCTTGTGAGTGTATTGATGTTTTTTTCGAAGAAATTGCATTTTGGTGCAACAAAAACTTTGGGATTTGTATTTTTTATGATTTCGATTTTAAGTATTTTTCATTTGTCGGTTCCGATTGATCAGATTATGGAGTATGCTGCGCGGGGGACTTATGGTGGGTATACCGGATTTGTTACGAATTTTTTGTTGCTTGAAGTTCTTAAAATTGGGCCGATTGGCGCGGCAATAATTTTTATATCTTTGTTTTTGGTTTCAATGTTGCTCATATTTGAAATTCCTTTAAGAGAATTATTTAGTTTTGTTGTTCCGGAAATTAAAATTGAAATGTCGAAGGAAGACAATAAAAAACTTAAATCTAAAAAGGGTGAGTCTCGTAAACACAAAGATCTTGAGGTTGATAAAAATGATGCCATGCCTGAAATTATGATCCATAAAGCGAGAATTGAAGATAATAAAAAGAAAGCTGATGCAGTTATTTATGAAGAGGATGAAGAAAATGAGAGCGAATCTGAGCAGAAAAAGGTTACAGATTTAAAGATAAACCAGGATGAAGAGAACCAGGTTTCAGAATCTTTATCTGAGGGGGCGAAGAAGGCATCTATGTCTACTTCTATTGATTGGGAATTTCCTTCTTTGGATTTGTTGGATGTTGGAGACTCTAATGTTCATGTTGATGAAGCTGTATTAATGCAGAAAGCGGATAAAATCAAGAAAAAGTTGGCGCAGTTTGGGATTAATGTGGTGATGCATGAAGTAAATGTTGGTCCGACTGTTATTCAGTTTACTTTAAAACCTCATGAAGGAATAAAGTTATCTAAAATCACTTCTTTGAAGAATGACCTGGCACTGGTACTTGCAGCTGAGAGAATTCGTATAGAAGCTCCGATTCCGGGGAAGGCTTTAGTTGGCATTGAGGTTCCGAATGATTACAGAGCGGTTGTTCATTTGCGCGAAATGCTTGAGAGCGCCATATTTACTGATGCAAAATCAAAACTTACTTTACCGCTCGGCCGAGATGTTGCAGGAAAACCCATTATTGCAAATCTGGAAACCATGCCTCATTTGCTTATTGCCGGTGCGACCGGTAGTGGTAAGTCGATTTGTATGAATACTTTTTTGATTTCGCTTTTATATCAAAATTCTCCTCAGGATTTAAATTTTATTATGATTGATCCTAAGAGGGTTGAACTTTCTTCTTATAACAATATTCCGCATCTTCTTACTCCTGTTATACAAGATCCTGAGAAAGCCGCAATTTCGCTTCGTTGGGTTGTCGCGGAAATGACACGCAGATATTCCGATCTTTCAGATAAAAGGGTTCGAAATGTTTTTGAATATAATGAACTTAATAATGTTGAAAAGATGTCACGTATTATAGTTGTGGTTGATGAGTTGGCGGATTTGATGATGGCTGCGGGTAAAGAGGTGGAAGCTTCGATTTGTAGGATTGCACAAATGGCGCGTGCTGTTGGAATACATTTGATAATTGCTACTCAACGTCCTTCTGTGGATGTTATCACCGGTTTGATTAAGGCTAATATTCCTTCCAGGATTGCGTTTGCGGTTAGTAGTTCAATTGATTCTCGTACTATACTTGATGGAATTGGCGCGGAGGATCTTCTTGGAAGAGGGGATATGTTGTATTTGCCAACCGGACAAAACAAGCCGACCAGAATTCAGGGGGTTTATGTTTCTACAAACGAAATTGAAAAGATTACCAATAGAGTTAAACTTACTGTTGAGCCTGAGTACGATAATACAATTATTTCTAATGAAACTGCAAATAAAAAACTTGTGGGAATTCCTGACTCAAAGGCTGGAAGTGATGAAGATAGTAAATATGAGGATGCTTATAATTTAGTGAGGGAAACTAAAAAAGCTTCTGCATCTCTTTTGCAGAGGAGGCTTAAAGTTGGATATGCCAGAGCTGCCCGATTAATTGATTTGCTTGAGGAAAATGGAGTTGTAGGGCCTTCTCAGGGAGCCAAGGCTCGAAAAATTTTAATCGATTAATATCCTTCTAAAGTTTCTGTGAGGAAAGCAATTGTTGATAAATAAACAACTGTCGCCAGTATTAATGTGCCTGCAATGCCAATAGCCATCCATCTAAATATGCTGCCTTTTTGGGTAAGTACAAAACTTAGAATTAATAGAATTGCACAAATTATAACTGAAATCCATATTCCGGTTTCGCCGAATAGGTTTATTGAAAATGCAAGGATTAAACTGGTTGCAAATATTCCAAAAAGGATGAATGAGAGTTTTGTGAGAAAATTTGTTTTTGTCATTTTTATTGAAAATATTTGGATGCGTTCGCAAATATTTTAAGGCCATCGCCGTCTTTGGGCAACTCTTTTCCCTGGCGGATTAAAATTTCTTTTTCTTTTTCCCATCCTTCCTTGTTTGTGAAGCAATTAAAGCGTTCAGGATGTGGCATAAGTCCGAAAATTCTTCCGCTTGGATCGCAGATTGCAGCAATATCTTGGGCTGAGCCGTTTGGGTTGAATGGAAGCTGTCCGTTTGCGGGAGTGCCATCTTCCTTAACATATTTTAGGGTAATTTGATTGTTTGTGTTGAGTTCTTCCATGATTTCCGGGGGTGCATAAAAATTGCCTTCACCGTGAGCGATTGGGAGCTGAATCATTTCTATATTGCGGGTCCAGACACAATTGGAATTTTGATTTTTAAGATGAACCCAGGTGCAGGTGAAACGAGTTGTATTGTTGTGCATTAGTGCTGCTTGCGGTGTTCCATATTCATTGTTGATTGCGGGGGCGAGCCCAAGGTTTACCAATATTTGAAAGCCGTTACAAATACCGATAATTAGTTTCTCTTCTGTTGCGAATTTTAGAAATTCTTTTTTAAGATTATTTTTGATTTTGTTGGCAAGAGCGTTTCCGGAACCTGTGTCGTCTCCATAAGAAAACCCACCCGGGAATGCGAGGATTTGAAATTTTTGGAGGAGCGACGGATTTTCGATGATATCGTTTATATGTATGATTTGCGCTTCACTACCTGTGCGGTCGAAACAATATGCGGTTTCTTCTTCCGAATTGATGCCATAACCTGTAAGTATGAGTGCCTTGGGTTTCATTAAAAATCTTTAAATGTTTTTTTGTAATATTCTTCTAAAGTTTTTACGTTTGATTTAATTATGTTTTCACCGTTAAATCCTTTTATAATGAAGTTTTGATCTTCTGTAATTGTGCCGATTTGAGCGAATATTACATTGGCAAAATGTTTTTCGAATTCTTCTTTTCTTTTGGGGTCGATTGTTACAATGAATCGGGATTGAGTTTCTGAGAATAAGAGGTGGTCTTCCCGGTTTAAGTTTTTTGTGTGGGGGACGCGATTCAGATTGATTTCCATTCCTATTTGGCCGGCAATGGCTTTGCGAGCAAGTGCGGCTCCTATCCCTCCAAATTCAGGTGAGTAGGATGAAGATATTAAGCGGGCCTTCAGAGCTTCGTGGTAAAGTTTGTAAAGTTTGAGTGCTTTTTGTGCGTCGACTTTTGGGACGGAGTTTCCAATGTATCCAAGTGATGCAAAATATTCGCTTCCACCAAGTTCGTTTGCAGTTTCGCCAAGTATGTAAATTAGATCGCCTTCAAATTTGGGGTCTAGGGAAAGAGAAAGAGTTATGTCGTCTATTACTGAAAGTGAGGAAATAAGCAGTGTTGGGGGGACGGATATTTTAATTCGTTTTCCTTCCTGATTGAATCCTTTGAAATCGTTGAACATTGAGTCTTTACCGGAAATGAACGGTGCAGAGTAGGCGGTTGCGTAATCGTAGCAAGCCTTAGCCGCAGCCTTGAGTTGGCCTAAGCGCTCGGGGTCGTCTGAAGAGCACCAGCAGAAGTTATCCATTAGGGCTATGTAGTCCGGATCTGCGCCGACTGAAATGGCGTTTCTTACGGCAGTGTCTATTGCGGATGCTGCCATGTGGTATGTGTCGATATCAGAGTAACGCGGATTTATGCCCTGTGAACAGATAATTCCTTTTGTTGAGCCGGGGAAGGGGAGAGTAACAGTAGCTTTTGCATTTACGCGGCCGGGTCCCTGAAGAGGCTTTGTGCCTGTTATTCCCTGGACATTGTGGTCATATTGCTTGGAAATGAATTCGAAACTTGCAATGTTGGGACGTGAGAGCATTGAGTGTAGTGTGTCTGTGAGGTCTGCGGGTTTGTTTATGTCCGGTTCTTTATGTGTAGGACGTGTGTATGTGGTTTTTAGGATTTTTTTTGGATTGCCGTAATGGAGGAATTGCATGTCCATGTCCATGATTGTTTCTCCATTGTAATTTACGATACATCTTGTGGAGTCGTTAAATTCGCCAATGATGGTGGCTTCAACTCCCCATTTTTCCATGAGCTTGAAAAATTCGTCTATTTTTTCCGGGGGGATTGCGAGGGTGAATCGTTCCTGAGATTCACTGACCCAAATTTTCCAGGGTTCAAGATTTGGATATTTTAGTGGCACTTTATTAAGTTCAACCGTGCAACCTCCACATTCTTTGGCCATTTCTGCAACTGAACAAGAAATTCCGCCAGCACCATTATCTGTAATTGAGTTGTATAAACCTTTATCTCGGGCTTCTTTAACTATTGCATCAGAAGCTTTTTTTTGTGTGATAGGATCTCCGATTTGAACTGCGGTTGCAGGGGATCCGGAGCTTAAAGCTTCTGAAGAAAATGTTGCTCCGTGAATTCCGTCCTGACCTACTCGTCCGCCGATAACTACTATCTTATCGCCCGGACGTGCGGATTTTTCCCATCCCGGTTGTCCGTTTATTTCTTTTGGGATTAAACCAATTGTTCCTACAAAGATTAATGGTTTTCCTTTGTAGCGGTCTTCGAAATATACAAAGCCTTGCGGAGTTGGAATACCGGATTGGTTTCCGCCTGCGTTTACACCTTCTACTACTCCTTCGAGAATACGTGAGGGGCTTAGAAGTTTGTCAGTTAGGTTTTTGTCGCGGTAAAGCGGTTCTTTGTCTGTTGGTTCGCCAACACAAAATCCGTATTTGTTTATAATTGGTTTTGCGCCGAGGCCGAAACCAACTGTGTCGCGGTTTACGCCCACAATTCCTGTGATTGCACCGCCAAAGGGGTCGAGAGCCGAAGGGGAGTTGTGGGTTTCGGCCTTATCGGTTATAACCCAGTTTTCATCGAAAATAATTCCTCCTGAATTATCTTTAAAAACCGATACGCAGAAATCTTTATCTCCTTTTGCGTTTCGAATATCTTTGGTGGCTCTTTTTATGTAGTGTTTATAGATTCCGTCTTTAATTTCGTCAATTTCTGATGCAAAAATTGTGTGCTTGCAATGTTCTGACCAGGTTTGGGCGAGGGCCTCTAGCTCTATGTCGTAGGGAGGCCTGTGCTCAACTTCGTTATAATATTTTTTAATTGTTTCCATTGAATCTTTATCCAGTGCTAGAGGCCCCCTTCTTTCTCCATCTTCATCGGCTATTCCTTCTTTACCCATTTTTAATAGCTCTTCTTCGGGGATATTTAATTCCACTTTGTCCGCTTTTGGATGTGCCTTTAGTTTAACTTTCGGCACAACTGTATCCATGCCATTATCTGTCGCAAATTGTTCATGACTTTTTATATGAATTCTTTGGATCAAGCTGTTTGCAAGGCTGTCTCCAATATTTTTAATTATTTCTTCATTAAGGTTTTGCCCTTTGAGGAAAATGAGGGTTGAAGTATGCACGCTTTCTTCATTTTTAAATTTTTCTTTTAGATAATTTTCAATTGTTTCGCGGGCAGTTGTAGCAATGTTATCCGTAACTCCGGGAAGAAATCCTATCTCCAGCGCATAATCAAAATCAATTTCACGATTAGGCTCGTCTATTAAAAATTTTTGCGAAATCGGATTTGAAAGCATTTCAGAAATTTTTGTGAGTTCACGATTGTTAAAGTCTTTGTTTACAGTATAAACTTCGGCAACAGTTGCTTTCTCAATTGGAAATTCCAGTGAACGCAATTTATCAGTCATTACCTGGGATTTTGTGTCGTTCACATGTGTGAAGATGCAAATTCGATGTGCCATTTATGGGGTTATTTATTCTTCATTAGAAAAATATCACTTTGTATTGGAGTACGCAAGGTAAGGGAAGGGGATTATAGTGTGATTTTTTCGTGTGCAATAAAATTGATCAGGGCTTCCTAGGAAGTTGGGTTCGAATTTGAATGGGAAATTGTTTTATATGTGAGTTTTTATTAATATGCGTGAGGGGAGTTTTTTTAAGTTAGAAAAATGAGCAAGAATCACTTTCTTAAGCCCATAATCATCCTTGAGTCTGGACCGGTCCCATTTTCAATTGAATTTTTCTTTTGAAATTATTATATGATAAAATATCGTTAATTTATTTTTAAATTCTACTAATATGAAAAAAACGCTAGCTCTGATCTTGATAGGTGTACTACTAGGGGCATCAGCTACTTTTGCTGCTTCGAAGTTATTTTCTGATGTGCCAGCTGATGCATGGTATTCAAATTCAGTTTCCAGCCTTTCTGAAAAGGGGATCATAGGAGGTTATCCTGACGGAACTTTTGGTCCGAATAAATATGTTAATAGAGCTGAACTTGCTGTAATGATGGATCGATTAATTGAGTATATGGAAAACGGTGAGGTAGCTATCGTTGAGATTGAGTCCGACCCAGTTCCATCAAAATTATGTACTTCTGAACCTACAGTAACTGATATTGGAAGTACAATTTATCCAATTGATTCAAAATATTCCAATCTTAATTTTTTAGGTCAATTATTTACTGCATATGAATGTGGTGCTGATCGTGTTGGTCAGTTATTTGGGGTTAATGGCGATAGTTACACTTTAGGATCTTCAATTTCCCTTTTGGATTATCCTAGCCAGAATTTAATTGATGCCTTTGATACTATTGGATTTACTTGTCATGATGAAAACATTAATGAAAATTGCAAAAGTTGGCAGCTTTGGGAGACAGTTAATGTCGACGATATGATGATGCTTGAACCGTATTATCAGGAGTTTGCTGGAGATGATTGTACGACTTGCGGATAAGATTGAAATTATTTTCTGCGCAGAAAATAATTCCTACGGCTCCGGTTCGAACTCGCGGAGCTCGTCGAACCTTCGCCTTCGGACCGCCTACCTCGCAATTTACCCACAACACTTTTTATATTTTTTTCCGCTTCCGCATGGGCAGGGGTCGTTTCGGCCGATTTTTTCGGATATTATTGAGCCATCGGAATTGGTTTTTGTTTGATTTGTTGCGGTTGTTTGACTTGCCGCGCTTGTGTAGGTTTTGGATTGCTTTGGTGGTGGTGTGATAACCGCGGGGTTTGAACTTCTTTGGCCGGAAAGTGGTGCAGAAACCTGGTCTTCGTTGGTGCGGACATTTGATAATTCCTGGCGGCGCATCATTGAGGCGGGAACCGCTTTTTCTATATCGATTTTAAACAAAGTATTTACGGTGTTTCCTTTAATTAAACTTAGTAATTCGTTGAACATTTCGAATCCTTGCGATTTGTATTCTATTAATGGATTTTTTTGAGCGTATCCGGTGAAGGCAACATTTTCGCGGAGGCGGCTCATTGCATCAATATGTTCCATCCATAAGGTGTCGTTTGCCCGAAGGAAAACCGCTTTTTCAATTGATCGAAGAATTTTTGCATCCGGTAGGCTCTGTTCTTTATCTTTATAATTAGAAATTAAATAATCTTTAGCTTTTTGAATTAGTTCATCTTGGGATGAGAATGCTTTTAGTTTTTCCAGAGTAATTTCTTCCTTAGTATCTTTATGAATTGTGTTTAATGCTTCGTAAATTTCTTCAAGATCCCAGTTTTTTGGAAGACGCGCTTCAGTGTGATTTCGAACCAAACTTTCAGCTACCTCTTCGATCATTGTAATAATTTCGGCTCGCGCATCCTCACTCAATAAAAATTTTCGTCGTAATTTATAGATGATATCACGATGTACATTCATCACATCATCATACTCAACAAGATGTTTACGAATATCAAAGTTGCGTCCTTCCACTTTTTTCTGGGCTCCCTCAATTGACCGTGAAATCATGCGGGTTTCAATTGGCATATCTTCAGGCACTTTGAGCATGTTCATCATTCCTTTTACTCGTTCTCCGCCAAAAAGTCTCATTAATTCGTCTTCAAGAGATACGAAAAATTGACTGGCACCTGGATCTCCTTGACGCCCCGAACGTCCACGCAACTGATTATCAATACGACGCGATTCGTGACGCTCTGTCCCAAGTACGAAAAGTCCGCCAAGTTCTTTGACGCCTTTTTCAAGCTTGATGTCTGTACCACGTCCTGCCATGTTGGTAGCAATTGTGACTGCACCTTTTTGGCCGGCATTAGCTACTATTTCCGCTTCGGATTCGTGGTGTTTTGCGTTAAGAACATTATGCGGTACACCTTCGAGTTTTAGTAGTTTGTTCAGCATTTCGGACTTCTCTACCGAAATTGTTCCCACTAATACAGGCTGTCCTTTTTTATGAAGTTCTTTAATTTTTTTGACGGCAGACATGTATTTTCCTTTTTGAGTTTTGTAAATAACGTCGGGTTTGTCCGCGCGGACCACTGGTCGGTTTGTTGGGATTATTACTGTGTCGAGCCCATAAATTTGGTAAAATTCTTCTGCCTCGGTTTCGGCTGTACCCGTCATTCCCGCCAATTTGTCGAACATTCGGAAATAGTTTTGGAAGGAAATTGTAGCAAGAGTGCGCGATTCTCGTTTAATTTCTACACGTTCTTTGGCTTCGATTGCCTGGTGAAGACCGTGGCTGTAACGTCGTCCCGGCATTAAGCGGCCTGTAAATTCGTCGATTATAATTATTTGGTCGTCTTTAATTATGTAGTCTTTGTCGGATTGGTAGCAGGCGTAGGCTCGAAGAGCCTGTTCAATGTGGTGTACTTCTGTGAATCCGGCTTCAGTATAAATATTGTCCATCCCCAAAAGTTGTTCCATTTTTGCAATACCATCTTCTGAAAGTGCTGCTGTTTTTGATTTTTCATCAATGTCGTAGTGAACATTTTCCTGTAGTTGGGGGATGAGCCGGGCGTATTGATTATATTTGGCTGTAGATTCTTGTGCAGGAGCAGAAATTATTAACGGGGTTCTTGCTTCATCAATAAGAATAGAGTCAACTTCGTCCACAATTGCATAGTGGAGATTTTTTTGGACGATGTCTTCTTTGTTTGTTGTCATGTTGTCGCGTAGATAGTCAAATCCGAATTCGTTGTTTGTTCCGTAGGTTATATCGCAGCTGTAGGCTTCTTTTTTTTCTTCGGGGGATTGTCCGTGTTTGATTGTGCCAACTGAGAGGCCCAGATAATTGTAAAGTCCACCCATCCATTCAGCATCACGCTGGGCGAGGTAGTCGTTAACCGTTACTACAAAAACACCTTTGCCGGTGAGAGCATTTAGATAAACGGGCATGGTACAAACCAGTGTTTTACCTTCACCTGTTTTCATTTCTGCAATATTTCCCCGATGCATAACAACTCCACCGATTAGCTGAACATCGTAAGGGATCATGTTCCACTCAACGTCTTTGCCGCGTACAGGCCATGAAGTGCCTTTAAGATGGCGACATGCTGTTTTTACAAGTGCAAAAGCCTCGGGCAGAATATCTTCTAATGTTTTGCCGTTTTTAAGGTGGTCGCGAAGTTCGGAAGTTTTGGCAAGAACTGCGTTTTGATCAGTGATTTCTGTCTGAAATTTTTCTTCAATTTTATTGATTTTTTCAACGAAAGGAGTAATGCGTTTTAGAGTTTTTTTATTTTTATCGCCAATAATCTTATTTAAAACTTTTGTAATCATTTAAATGGGTTTAATACAGCAATGATTTTACTCTTTTTGACTGGAAGGGTAAAGGGGGAAGCTTTTATTCTTTGTAACCTCTGATTAGCGTGAAGAAAGTGCGGAAGATTAATTTTATGTCGAGGAGGAGTGACCAGTTTTCTATGTAATAGCGGTCCAGTTTAACTTCTTTTTCAAAGGTGAGGTCGGAGCGGCCGCTAACCTGCGGGAGACCGGTGACTCCGGGTTTTATGGTCAGAACAAATTTGTGCGATTTTTCGTATTTGGCCACTTCTTCAGGCAGATGCGGCCGCGGTCCAACAAGGCTCATGTTTCCGATTAAAGAATTAAAAAGCTGCGGTAATTCGTCTATTGAATATTTACGGATAAATTTGCCAACTTTTGTTATACGCGGATCATCTTTAATTTTTGTTAGTGGTCCGTCGTTTCTAATGTTTTGTTTAGAAAGTTTTGTGTATCTTAAGTTATGTGTGCGTGGCTTCATTGAACGAAATTTGTAGAACTTAAATGGTCGGCCGTATTGTCCGATTCTTTTAACAGGGGAGCCGTCGTCCAGTTTTGTGAAGAGGATTGGTCCGCGTGAATCGATTTTGATTGCGATTGCGGTTAAAAGCATTATAGGTGAAAATATTATTAGTGCGATTAGTGAGCCAACTACATCCATTATCCTTTTTAAAATTCGTCCCCATCCATCCAAAGGAGTTGGTTTAAGGGTTATAAGTGGCACTTCGTTTATCATGCATATGTCGATATTTGTTCTTCGTACATCTATCATGTCCGGTACAAAACTGTATTTTATGTGTTTGAGGTCGCAAATTTCCAGAATTTTTTCGTCATGTTTTTGTAAGGATTGGGTTTGAATAATTTTGTCGATCCGTTTTTTGTTGAGGATGTATTCGAGTTGCGATAGGGAACCGA
>WJKE01000088.1 GCA_014729275.1 Candidatus Peregrinibacteria bacterium
GCCTTACACAGCCGTTTTGAGACAATGAAACGTCTTCATTGTGGTATTCATAACATTGAAAGATTTGCTAAAAGACTTATGTTTTGTCTTCTTCCGTTCTCAATTCTTACTGACATTTTGGCCCAAAGTGTTTAGAGAGCCCCTTTTTTAGTTCTAAAAAGCTGCCGTTTTTTCTTTATATGATTTTTGGCTTACAGTAAACAAATATAGTTTTGCACGTTAAAACATAGCTTAATATTAGCGTAAAATCGTGTACGGTAAAAAGCCAAAAATCGAAGATTATTTATAATTTTTTGGAAAAAACCGGGGTCTTTTTAGGACAGTGCGGTTGACTTCTTGTGTGTTTTTGTGCTATAGCTATATATTAAAATATAAAAAAATATACAAAAATGAAAAATAAAACACTTAAAAAGGCTTGGTTGCCAGCACTATTAATTCTAGTAATAGTTGCTTTTATTGTTGCTTACTTTAGCAATTTTTCAAGTGATACTTTTTACGGTCTTACACGGCTGGAAACAACCACGACCACAGATGAAAAGACTACTACTGATGACACAACTACCACCACTGACGAAAAAACCACTACTGATGACACAACTACCACCACCGATGATACAACAACAACTACTACTACCACCACTGATGAAAAAACTAAAGATGATACTACAACAATTACTAAATCAACATCGACGACCTCTAATTATCATCCATTAACACAGTGTCTTCTCGCCGGCGGAAACTGGTATGATTGTGTTGATCCTTTTAACTTGACAACAAATTCCGCTAATCGTCTTCAAATATCATGGGGACTTTGTGAATCAGCGGATTATGCACGTGAAGATTGTTTTGAACATATTCTTGCTTTATATCCAATTATACATGGGGAACAGTATGCGAGTCCCGTGACAAAATGTGTTCATGATTTCAATTTAGTTGAGAATTGTACGGCAAATTTGACTATTCCAGCTGAAGAGATTCAGAATATTAATGACTATTATTATACAACCAAAGAAAACTATACTGATCCTCTTGAGGCTCTCTATTACTTCGACAATCTTACAAACTTGATTATTGAATCTAATACAGATGAAACAGAGGAATTTATATGGGGACTAGATGAAGATCTTGCAACTACAATGTTGACTCCGGAATTTACATGGGATGCAGATTACGTTTATCTAGAGGGAACTGAAACTAGAGCTATTACTGATATTAATGCGCCCGGAATAGTTGAAGACTACATGTCATATGTATTGACATATGTATCTACACCGTGGGATATGAATGTAGGTGTAAAAATATACGAAGATCCGAATCTTGAAGCTGGTGATAATATTAGGGCGGGTGCTGATATCGATTCAACTCTTTCAACACTTCCAATAGTTTATCAAGATTATGGCTTTGACTATGATTTTATATGGCCAGATACTGAAGTTGGACAATACCTTGTTGTTGTTTCAGACTTGGATGAAGATAAAGTTATGCATGCGAGAAGTTTAACTGTAAAGCCTGATCAGTCAACTTACTATTTAGATACATGTGATGATTCTTTTGAAAATCAAACTAAAGAAAATAATAGATATCTTTGTGCGGATGGTTTATGGCGTGATTGTGCTGATTATACTATAAGTATATATAGGTAATTATCTTTGTCCTGGTGATTCCAGTACCTGGGGCATTGTTTATTTTAGTGAAGACTTATAGTTGATTTCTGCTGATAACAGCTTTCGATTTAATAAAAAAACAGATAAATACAAAAGGAGCCGTACCAAAAAATGGACACGCGGTACAGGTTTCCTTTTGTTAAAATTTTAATTACTTAACAAAAGAATATGAGAACAACATTTTCGAGCGAGGAAATCGCTCAATAAAAAAGTATCTCAAGAGTTTTAGGTAGATTTTAGTTTTACGTAGACTTTTTTCAGATTTGACTCCATAAGAAAGTTTTGAATCTTTGTCTAATTCGTTTATTCAAGCTTTCAATATACTCTGTAGTTCATGGAACATTTTCCTCATAAGATAGGTGTAGTAAGGAATTTGGCACTATTTCACAAAACCATTCAAATACAGCCTCGCGTCCATCAAAAGCGCCTTCAAAATACCAATACATCTGTCACTCACTACGCAGATTGGCTTATATTAAGCTATGTTTTAATATGCAAAACTATATTTGTTTACTGTAAGTCAAAAATCATATAAATAAAAAACCGGGGCCTTTTAAGAGAAAAAAATTGACAATTTATTGTTTATGCCTATAGTTAATGTATTAAATTAGTTTTTATTATGAATTTTATCGTAAACACAAAGAAGGCAAAGAAATTTATCTCCAAGGTGGAGTAGATTCTTTGTGTATAGGGTAAAGAATCGTAAGGGCCGCCTCGGAGAGGTGGCCCTATTTTTTTATATTATTTAAATTTATAAATTATGAATACCAGAGTACTGAAATTTGGGGGAACTTCTATGGGAAGTCCGGAATCATTAAATCTGGTTGCTGATATAATTGAATCCGGTCCTGATAGACAGACAGCTGTAGTGTCTGCTACTTCCGGGACTACTAATCAATTACAAGAATTAGCTCAGTCTACTCTGAATGGAGATGGAGAAATTATTATGGCTGAACTTATTGATCGCCATTTGGATCTGCTTCAAGAATTGGATTTAGACCTGGATTTGAGTGAATTATTTGATGGAATTGAGTATGTGAGAACTAGAATAAACGAGGCACTGGAGCTTTCTCCTGAAATTCTGGACTTGTTGACAGGATTTGGAGAAAGAATTAGTAGTAGAATCTTGGCATCTTTATTGAATGAAAGGGGAATTAGAGCTGAAATGCTGGATGCTTATGATTTTATTTATACTGATAATAATTTTGGAGCCGGGAATGTTGATTTTGAACGATCCAATCCTGCTATTAGACAAAGGGTGGGAGAAATGCTAGATGAAGGAGTTGTTCCAATAGTTACCGGATTTATCGGTCGGGCTGAGAATGGAGCATATGTAACGCTGGGAAGGGGCGGCAGTGATTATAGCGCAGCAATAATCACTGCCGCCCTAGATGCCGAAGAACTGCAAATCTGGACAGATGTTGACGGCATCTATAATGCAAATCCCGCTTTAATCCCTGAAGCAAGACCTCTAGAATCTGTTTCTTTTGGTGAAGCTGCAGAATTAGGATACTTTGGCGCTAAAGTGTTGCATCCAAAAACTGTAATTCCCGCTCGAGAAAAAGGTATCCCGCTTAGGGTATTAAATACCTTCAATCCTGAAGCTCCCGGAACTTTAGTCCATGATAATGAAAAAGATAGAAATTCAATAAAATCCGTAGCTTATAAAGAAAATGTAACTATTTTGAATATATGCTCAGCCAGAATGCTTAATTCTCATGGATTTTTGGCTAGATTATTCGAGATATTTGCAAGATATGAAATTGTAGTGGATGTAGTGTCCACTTCAGAAGTCTGCGTTTCATTGACTTTATGCAATGGAATTCCCCCAGGTTTATTGGAAGAACTTGAAGAATTCTCAAATGTTAGTGTTCAAACCGATATGGCAATACTGTGTCTGGTAGGTGATGGAATAAGTTCAAATACAGAAGTGCTTGGTAGGCTCTTTTCAAACTTGTCTGGCCATGAAATAAGTATGGTTTCACAGGGGGCATCTATGCGAAATATCACCTTCATTGTGAATGGTGATGAAGTGTGCTTAATAGTCCGGAAAGTTTTTAATTCATTTTTTAACTCAATATAATTATGATGAATACAACTATAAATCAAGAAGTCTTATATTATCCTTCAGATGATATAAATAGAGCCGTACAGCAGCTTGAGGCGCCTTTCTTTATTTATGAAGAAAGGCGCCTAAGGGAGAACCTTAGAAATTTTCGTGATTCTTTTAGGCAATACTTTCCTGATTTTATCCCCTTATTCGCAGTAAAAGCCAATCCAAATCCACAAATTTTAAGAATCGTAATGGATGAAGCTTATGGATTTGACTGCTCCAGTGAGTCTGAAACGTGGATTGTAGACAGACTCAATGGACAAGGTATGTTTACAGGTAATTTTAATACAGAATCAGACCTTCAAACCGCTTTAGAAGCAGGATTAACACTAAATCTAGATGATATTAATTTAATTCCAATTATTGAACAAATTGGAATTCCTGAAGCTATATCATTCAGAATAAATCCGGATATTACCCATGGAGGCATGGAAAGCCTAAAAGTTGCCGGTCAGAATGCAAAATTTGGAATTCCTTATGAAAGAGCTGTTGAAGCATATCGTATTGCTCAGCAGATGGGAGTAAAAAGGTTTGGAATTCATATGATGGTTGGTAGTAATATTCTTGATACTGAACATTTTCCTAAAATTATAGAAAGACTTTTTGAAATTATTGCTGAAATTCGCGATGAAACAGGTATAGAGATTGAATTCATGAACATGGGTGGAGGTTTTGGTGTACCTTACCACCCGGAGGAAAGATCTTTAAATATTGATTCAGTTGCTTCATATGTGAGAAGAGTATTTGATGAGCAATGTATAAAATTCAATCTTAAAGAACCAAGGCTAATGGCGGAACCGGGCCGATTTATCTCAGCGAATACCGCCTGGCTTGTTACCGGAGTAACAGTCATTAAGGAGAGTTACAAAAAATTTGTAGGAGTGGATGCCTGTACAACAATGATGCCAAGGCCGGCTATTTATGATGCATATCATCATGTTTCCGTTTTAAATAAAGATTCCAGTTCTGAAAATCTTGAATCTGTTTCAATTGTGGGGCGGCTTTGTGAAAATAATGATTTTTTTGCAAAAGACAGACTACTACCGGAAATTGACAATAATGATATTTTAATAATTCATAATTCAGGTGGACATGCTTATGCAATGGCAAGTAATTATAATGGTTTTTTAAGACCTGCTGAATATCTATTGGACCAAAGCGGTGAAATCAGAATGATACGTAGGGCTGAGACTATCAAAAATTTATATTCAAGAACATGTGTAAATCTGGTTTAAATTTTTATTTTGTAAGTTTTTAAAGTATACTTTTTTGGAACAAATTTTTTAACCAAATTTCCATGTTTTTAAAAAAAATTTTTGCAATAGGCTTAGCAACGCTTACTTTGTTTTCGGGTTGTTCATTGAAAGGAAGCGATAATGAATCCGTAATGAATGAAATTACAAATGTTGAGGGCCGGGAGCTTACCAAAGATGGATTTTCGGCGATTTTGCCATCTGGATGGGTTCAACTACCCGTTTCTGATCCCTCAATTTTTTTAAGTTTTGAGAATGATTCCAGAACTATGTATTTGCAGATTAACAGGTTTCCCCATGATGAAAACTTAGTTTCTCCTTTAATCACATTAAACAATATCCTTGAAGAGAGCGAGAATCTTGGGCCTCAAACGAATCTTCAAGTTGTCAAAGAGCCTGAAGAATTGCTTATTGATGGAAATGAAGCTGCTCATGCCGTTACTATAGCTGATTTGCAAGATTCAAACGGTCAAGCATTAAGTATTACACAGCATAGTGTTATTTTGTTTTCAGTTCCTTACGATTACCAATTTCGTTTTGAGGCAAAAAGTGAGTATTTTGAGGAGGAGAATAGGTTTTTTGAAGAGTTTCTAAAGACGGTAAAGCTTAATTAAAAGGTGTACAGCATTAAAAGAAAAAATGTTACTTTTATTAAAGCGACTATTTGGTTTTACCGGGGATGAAGTGTAATAGGTCACGGCGGAATGACTCTTTACAATTATCAAAGCCATCCTTTTTTTGCCGATTACTTAAATCCGGATTTTTGGCAATTTCGCTTATACACTTCCCGTATTCCTGGCCGATTGAGTGATAAGGAGTAACCATGATTAGATCAAGTGCGGCAAGCGCCTGTACAAGCCCTGAACCTTGGGTGTTTTCGTCGAAACCAAGGTCTTTGGCTGAATTTTCGAGGACGGTTTTTAACTCGTATTGGTCGAGTGAGGGGTCAGCCTCTAAAAGTAGTGCTGCGACACCCGCTACATGAGGACTGGCTTGAGATGTTCCGATTAAACCTGTAAAGCCGGATTTGTATGGAGCGACTATGTGGTAGCCGGGCGCGACGAGGTCAGGTTTTCGGATTCCTGTGTATGTCGGCCCTCTGGAAGAAAATGATGCCATTTGGGTTTCTTGATAAGTCGCGCCCACTCCAACTACGTGCTCTGCACATGCAGGAGAGGTCACTGTTCCGTAATTTGGTCCATCGTTACCGTTTGAAGTTACAATGAATAGCCCGTTAGCAACGGCTTGTTCGAACAGAACTGAAAGTATATCTTCTCCGCAATATGGAAGTCTTGCTCCCAAACTTACATTCACTACGTCTACATCGTTTTCAAGTCCCCAGTCTAGTGCGGCGATTAAATCAGATCCTCTTCCTGAACCATATTTGTTAAGGATTTTTGCAATATATAAATCCACTCCCGGTGCGATTCCTTTATAAACCTCATCGTTTGAAGCAATTATCCCAGCAACATTGGTTCCGTGTCCTCTAAAATCAAAAATTCCCTCGCCCGTATAGTCGATTGTTTGAGCAATTCGCCCCTCAAAAGCGGGATGATCCATGTTTATTCCAGAATCAATTACTTCTACCTTTACACCAGCTCCACTAAAACCATACTGCTCTTCCTGTAGATTGGCCTGAATCTCGATTCGCGATTCATCCAACATTTCAGTAACTTCCAAATCAAGATCAATAAATTCCAACTCAGAATCAGCTAAAACCTCATCAAGCTCGTTTTGGGGGATTGAAAAAGCCAGTGCATTAAAATTTTTGTATTGATGCTTCAGCTTTCCCTTCGCGTTTTTTTCGATTTTATCCAGATTCTTTTTGTCGGGCATGTTTGTGTACGACGCAATTAGGTCAATGTACTCATCGCTTTCTGTGTCGAGAGTATTTTTTAGAGCTTTTTTGATTTGCCCAGGTGCCTCTTCCGCTTTCACAGAAGCGGTTTGGGCTGCCTGAGAATCAGCATCAAAGTTACAGGCATTTAAAAGTAAGCCGGAAACAAGCAGTAAAGAAATGGCTGCAAGGATTTTTGTTTTATTCATGGGATTTTGGTTTTTATACATTGTGTTATTATACCATGAAACGCATGCTCTGCCAAGCCCTGCCAATCCTTCTCCTAAATAGTTCACACACATTTAGGACACCATGTATAAGTTAGATGTCCCTAAATAACCAAAAACATGATGTCCCAAGCAAAATTACGTAAAATTCACCAAGAAGTAA
>WJKE01000089.1 GCA_014729275.1 Candidatus Peregrinibacteria bacterium
ATTGCGGTATATGAACCAAAAACAGTTGAATACATTCTCCCTGACGGAACTCAAAGTAAAGAGGTTATTGCAGTAGCCCAAAACGTTTCTAAAAAAGAATCCCAATTTATGAATACAGATATCTTCGAACTTGAGCTTGGAGAAGAGGATTTGGACATTACCTACGCTGTAACAGATAAAGTAGCAATAATTTCAACACACTTAAGCGGCATTGAAAACGCCATATTAACATCCCAAGAAAAATTACCAACAATACTCAATTCCCAAACTTACGAAAACCTGATAGTTCCTGTTCTAAGCTCTAGTGACGAGCTAACATATTTTAATTTTGAAAAACTATTCCCCATACTCATGGGAGATAAAAAAATTCCGAATTACCTAAAACCGCTTTTCGCTTTCAGCTCTGGCAAAAACTATTTTAATGATGGAATAGTGAACATTAATTATTTAAGCATTAAATAGGTGGCAAAAAAGCTAAATGACATAAAGGCTTCATCAAAAAATCAAAAAATTTTCCTGGGGAAACCTAGAAAAAAGTCTTCTCCAAAAAAAACTACACCAACATTATTAAAAAAAGAGAGCCCCATTTCCGAAATGGAAGATATTAAAACTTCATCCCCTCAAGAAGAATTTTTAGCAAAACGCAGGCCGCTACTCGTGGGAAATTTATTTAAAATTGCATTTTTCGGATTTTTAATAGTTTTATTGGCTAATACGATTAATGTTTATTATTTAGGAAAATCAATTGAGGAGGAGGTTTCAGAAAAAGCTTTTGAAGGTTACAATTTGCTCATAGATGCCGGAAAAAATGCCAGTGCCATTCAATTTGATCAGGCAATGCTCGCCTTCGAATCTGCAAGGCAAAACTTTCAGATTGCTGAAGATAATCTGTGGTTTCTAACTTCAAATAAAACTTTTTATTCATCAGACGGTGAGATTTCCAATGCAATCAATAATCTTTTGGATAGTGGCCAACACTTTGCAAAAGCAGGAACTCTTTTTCTTGAAGCTTTGGAAAATTTTAATAAAATCCCAATCTATTTTGTAAATAACAATTCAACAGAAAGCTTTAATCCTCTAGAAATTGGAGATCCACTGGAGGATGGGCTAAAAAGTACAAACAAAGCTTTAGATGAAATTCGTCTCGCAGCTCAAAAAATCGATAGCATAAATGAAAACTCACTCCCAAGCGCAGTTAAAGAAAAAGTACTAATGGCCAAAGAGAGAATTGATGAAATAAATACCATACTTGAATCTACAGCCGAGCATTTTCCGGCTATACAAAAACTTTTGGGAGACCGCTATCCACACAGATACTTAATTATTTTCCAAAACAATAACGAAATTCGCCCAACTGGTGGCTTTATTGGTTCCTACGCAATAATGGACATAAACGATGGTTACATTGATAGCCTAAAAACCTACGACTCCTACGATATTGACGGGTCATACGGCGGACAGATCGAGCCCCCCGATGAATTAAAGGAGCTTACACTAAACTGGCGATTTCGCGATTCAAATTATTCTCCGGATTTTCCAACATCAGCCAAAAAAATGATGTGGTTCCTGCAAAAGGAAGGTGGCCCGAGCGTAGACACAGTTATTGCAATTAATCAGGGGCTTTTAAGAGACATGCTTTATATTACGGGTCCCGTACAGGTAGGAAACTTTGGTAAGCTCAACAGTGAAAATTATAATCTGCTCTTAAGTTATGTGATTGAAGGAAAAGTTTGGGGAGCCGAGGATCCAAAACATATTTTAAAGGTTTTTGTTCCGGCATTTAAAAATGCAATTTTAAAGGAGGAAAATATTGGCAAAGTTTCTTCAAAATTATATAAAGCTGTCCAGCAAAAGCACATAATGGTTTACTCAAAGGATGAGGATATTCAGAATTTAATTGAGGCTATGGGGCTTGATGGAAGTATGCATCGTTCAGCAAATAAGGAAGATTATGTCTCTGTAATAAATTTTTCATTGGGAGGATCAAAGTCCGAGCAATTTATTGAGGAAACTATTCTACACGAAAGCCATATTAATTCTGAAGGGAATATTGTTAATGAAGTTAGTGTTACCAGATCACACGAATGGAGCGACCAGGTCTATAATCGCTGGAAAGAAATTTTAGCTGATTATGGGTTCACAAATCCGCCCCAGTACATTTTTGATATTCTGGGAAGAGGAGAAAACAAGGTCCTTACAAAAATTTACGCACCTGCAGGCTCAAAATTAATAAAATCAAATAAGGAATTGGTACAAACCAAATTTGATAAAGATACGGGAAAAACCTATTTCTTAACAAGAATGAGCATTTTAGCCGGCGAAGAAGACACCTTCATTGTTCGCTACCAGCTCCCATATAAATTAGACCTAAGCGATCCTGCGGACACCTACAGATTAGTTGCGGAAAAGCAGGCAGGATCCAGAGGATCAATTTTCACAAAAACCATCACCACCGATGAGGATGTTTACAATCTTGCGGTTTATCCTGAAGAAAAAGTTCGCATAGATTCCTCACAAAGGATTATATACGCAACTGATTTAGTCTACGACAAATTCTTTTCAGCAGTCTTCACCAAGTAAGCTATTTCCTTCCAAACATTTTCTCCAACTCATCAAGAGTTAGCGAAATCATTGTTGGCCTGCCATGCGGACATGTATAAGGAGTTTTTAGTTTATTCAAATCGTTAAGAAGTTTTTGCATTTCAGCCAAAGTCAAATTTTGTCCAAATTTAATTGCGCTTCTGCAAGCCATATAATTAATAATTTCCTCACTTCTTCCCTGAACATTATCCGGCTTCTTCATATCACTAATATCATCCAGTACCCCCAAAATTATACCTTCTATCTCTTCCTTAACAAAAAACCTTGGCACAGCATTCACGCTATAAGTTTTTCCGCCAAAATTCTCAATCTCAAATCCAAGATCCAAAAAAATCTGCAAATTTTCCTCCAGCTCCTGAGCATCCTCATGACTAAGCTCAATAGATTGAGGAAGCAAAAGTGCCTGCTTTTGTTTTTCCTGTGTTTTAAATTGTTTCATTAATTGTTCATATCTTACCCTCTCATGAGCTGCATGTTGATCGATGAGTACAAGTCCATCTTCATTGCTTGCAACTATGTAGGAGGCCGAAATTTGCATAATGGCGGTCATCTCAGTTTCGGAATCTTGCTCATCAACTGCTTCAATATTTATAGGCTTGTAATCACGAGGCTCACTTGTAAATTTTTTGGTAAAATCCAGTGCTTCTTGCGTATTTCCACTAGATGCTTTCAAACTATAATCCTTAAAATTAGTGCTCGGCCTACTTTCAGGAAAACTATCCGCCATATACCTTTGAGATTCAGTAACGCCCTTGGGAATCATGCTATTTTTTTCCAAAGCTTTTTTCGTAGCACCATAAATAATTTTCAAAATATCCTGCTCATTTTCAAATCGAATCTCAAGCTTCCTTGGATGCACATTCACATCAATCAGCTTAGGGTCAATATTAATATTTATAAAAAATACAGGCTGCTTGCCCTCCATCAGCATTGAATGAAAAGCTCGTTTAATAATATTCGCAAATAAATAATGTTTTACCGGTCTGCCATTAACAATAAAATGCTGATATTTATTATTCGACCTGGAAATGGCCGGCTTCCCAATAAAGCCATCAATTTTAAGCTCACTACCTCCATAATATATCGGCAGCATAGCATCAGCAGTAGCAACACCAAAAACATCGGAAATCCTGGAAATAAAATCTGTCACCTTAGGAAGATCAAAAACCGTCTTTCCATTATGTACAAGTTTAAAAGCTACCCCCGGATTAGAAAGAGCAATAGTATTTACAATATAACTAATATGAGAAAACTCAGTCGACTCTTTTTTCAGATATTTTTTTCTGGCAGGAGTATTAAAAAAAAGAGCACGCACATCAATTTGCGTTCCGGTCCCCATGCCAACTTCTTTCTTACTGATCAACTTACCCCCATCACTTATAATTTCTATTCCACCAACCTGATCCTCAGTTTTAGACTTAATAGTCATTTGCGAAACCGAAGAAATACTGGCAAGCGCCTCACCCCTAAACCCCAAAGAAGCAATATTCCACAAATCATCTTCATTATTGATTTTGCTTGTAGCATGCCGCATTAATGCCATTTCAACATCTTCCTCACTCATGCCTATACCATTATCTTTTACACTGATTAGATCACTCCCTCCATTTTTAATTTCAACCACAATTGAATCACTTCCCGCATCAATACTATTCTCAATAAGTTCCTTCACCACACTTTGGGGCCTTTCAATAACTTCACCCGCAGCAATTTGGTTAATCAGATTTTCCGGAAGCAGTTTAATGATGGACATAAAAAATTTTATCTATAAATAGTAAATACACCATTTACGATATCTGTGTTAAGAGATTTCATAGGTAATGTAAGCTCATTCGAATATTCCGTAAAGAATTTTATCCTTTCATCTAAAGGAATATATTTAGGGTATCCGCTTATTATTTCAATAGGGAAGAGATGAATATTATATTCTGTCGGGCTAATATATAAACCAATCATAAGCCCCCTTGAATTAGAAGTTAACTCATTGGCCAATTTTGATGATGTCAGAAAATCTCCTAAAGAATAAAAAACAAGCCCTCCCTTGTAATATTTCATAGGAGTCATTTCCTTTATGCCTCTGCCCACAAACACATCCACGCCATTAGCAATAAAGCTCTCAGCAATTTTTCTTCTATCTGTAGTCAGTTCATCGCCCGCATATTCATAAATCAAATAAACCAGATCTGATTTAATAGCATTTTCATAGATCACAGAAAACATTTCATCGCCGCTTTCTTCACTCTCTTCAGAAAATTTACAAAAAGCAATTTCCATTTCATTTTGTGAAAAATTCTCGCATCCGGTTTCAGCAAGATCAAATGCAAGAAAATCAAATCCCTTCAAAAAACGATCATCATTTTCCCTTATATCTCTTAACTGCTTAATGGCAGACTGATCTTTCACCGGGTCATAGTCTTCAGGAAGGTTCCAGTCATTCATTAAATATAATTCAGCTTCATCAAAAAGTTTTCCTGTAGACAAAATGCTCACCCCCCTTTTTACCTGCTTTTCCATTTCACTAAAAGTCCAGAACATATAACTCTTGGTTTTTTCAAGTGGATCGCTAGTAAGTTCTTGTGTATTAAATGTATGAATCAAATTCCCCTTTGTCTGGCCCCATTTTTCCATAAAAGAAAGTATTGCATACAAAGTAGTGGGGGATTCGGTATCCAGGCTGGAAATATTATCAAATTCAAAATTATTAATGGTATCAATAGCAGATTTATCATGAAGATCAGCAGCACTCTTAAACAGTTGATCAGAAAAATTTACACTCGCAATTACAAGGCTATCCCCAAGCAGATTTTTATCCAAAAAATCCCTTAATTTAATAATATCCTCTACTTCAGCATTACTATTAATAGCAACAGGAAGTACATTTGCATTTGGAAAATAATTTTTAATAAAAGGCATTTGATTAAGGACAGACACATTCTCGGAAAAAGAAGTATCTGCAATTCTTGCAATATTTCTATCGTCCAAGCCTTCCGCCAACTCACTCAGTATTTCAACTACACCAAACTCAGTTTCGACTATACATTCACTGCATACCTCAATTGGATAAGTAGAAGAATTTTTAGCCCCGCCAATCAAAACAATATTTTGTGGATCTTTCACAAGTTTAAGACCATTATAAAAAGAATTCAGATCAATAAAAGTCTCAGGATCATTCGGTACAATTACACCAAGTGTAGTATCCTCAATAAGTAGTTTGCTCTCGGTAAAAACACCATACCAAGCTTCTTCATCTTCAACTTGCGGAACTCGAGTTCGATACTCAGAATCAGGGGACAATTTTGCACCAAAATCAACAAAAATAAACACATACAAAAATAGCAGGGCCAAAATAATTGCTCCAGCCACAAAAAACATTTCCTTAATATGTTTTCGCCATTTTTTCTTCTTTCTCATTGAAAATATTTTATTCGAATTACTCAAATTTGACAAGCTAATTAGATTGTGTAGAAGTCAGATTTTTAAGGTCTTGAAGTTTTTCCAAAGCCTTTAATGGAGTCAAATTATTTATATCCAGTTCCTGAAGTTCCTTAAAAATTTTATTGTCAGAAGCAATTGTTGATTTATGGTTTCTTTCAAATAGGGCAGGTTGGGATTCATCTTTATCTGAAATTAATGAAGAATTTTCCAATAACTCCAAGACACCTCTGCTTCGTGCAATAATTTCCATTGGAAGTCCGGCAAGTTTCGCAACCTCAATGCCATAGCTCTTACTGGTTCTTCCCTCAATAATTTTATAAAGAAATACAATACCTTCATTCTGATATTCTTTAACCGCAACACAATAATTTTTTGCCTTCTTCAATTTCTTAATCAAATCAGTAAGCTCATGATAGTGAGTCGCAAACAAAGTTTTTGCTCCAATTTCATTATGAATATATTCAGTTATTGCCCAGGCAATACTAAGCCCATCAAAGGTAGATGTGCCTCTTCCAATTTCATCAAGAATAATCAAACTGTTTTCTGTCGCGTTATTCAAAATATAAGAAGCCTCCTGCATCTCTACCATAAAAGTACTTTCCCCGCGTGATAAATTATCCTTAGCCCCGATTCGTGTAAAAATTTTATCAACAATCCCGATTTTTGCACTTTCGGCAGGCACAAAAGCGCCAATTTGAGCCATTAAAACTATTAAAGCAATTTGCCTTAGGTAAGTTGATTTTCCACCCATATTCGGGCCAGTAATTAAAAGAAAATTTTTATCCTCATTAAACTCGCTTGAATTCGGAACAAATTCTCTATCATTAGAAATTTGCTCAATCACAGGATGTCTTCCATTAACAATTTGCAAAGCTTTGCCCTCAAAAATTTCAGGTTTCACATAGTTGTTTTTTTCCGCAATAAAAGCAAAGTTAGCAAAAATATCCAAACTAGCAATTGCAGAAGCATTATTTTGAATAGCCAAAATTTCCTCAATTATTTTCATCCTAACATCATAGAATAATTCATATTCCAGCTCCTTAATTTTATCCTCAGCACTTAAAACCTTTTCTTCATATTCTTTGAGTTCTGGAGTGATAAATCTTTCAGCATTAACAAGAGTCTGTTTTCTAATATAATCCTCAGGCACAGAATTTAAATTCGATTTACTTATCTCAATATAATATCCGAAGACTTTATTATATTTTATTTTCAAATTGTTAATCCCTGTACGCGAAATTTCTCGCTCTTTCATATTTTGAATAAAATCTTTCCCCTGGCTGCTAATGCCTCTAAGTTCATCCAGTTCTGAATTGTATCCCTTTTTAATCATGCCTCCATCCCGCAAAGTTGCTGGTGCTTCTTCACAAATGGCTTTATCAATTAAGGATGTTAAATTTTGTAGGGGATCGAGTTTATCATTCAATTCACCTAATAAATTTTCTCCTTTGATAAGCTCTTTTATTTTTGGAATGTGCTCTAAAGATAACTGCATAGCTTTAAGCTCCCTGGCATTGCCCGCTCCAAGGCTTATTCTGCTAAGCAGCCTTTCAATATCATTAATTTCGCTAAGCTCATTTCGAATATTCCTTAATAGAGAGGAGTCATTTTTAAAAATCTCAACCCTATTAAGTCGAAGATTAAGTTTTTCCTTTTTAAGCAAAGGGTGTATAAGCCATTTTTTTAATTTTCTTCCACCCATTGGTGTAACAGTTTTATCAAGCACATTAATAAGGCTTCCTTCCTTTTTATTTTCACTACTATAAAAAAGTTCAAGATTCCGAATAAGTGATTCATCCATAGCCATAAAACCGGAATTTGAATAAGTAGATATTTTATTGATGTGCTTTAAGCTGGTTTTTTGGGTGTCTGTCAAGTAATCATATAACATTGAAGATGAAAATAGTGCTGAACTCGAATCCTTAATACCGAATACATTTAAAGATTTTAATTCAAACGCATTAAGTAAAAGTTGTTTAGGATTAGCACTCATTTTGAAAGGGAACTTATATATACTGTTTGATGAATTCAAAAAATGCTTAAGAGCGCCGTCTTCTTCAACAAGTTTAGGAGGAAAAATACATTCAGCTGGGTTTAATCTCAAAAATTCAGCTTTTAAATTTTTAAAATTAGAAATTTCAGTAACGCGAAATTCCCCCGTACTTAAATCGCAATAAGAAAAACCATAGATATCTTTAATTTTAGTTACTGCGCAAATGTAATTATTGGTTTTATTTTCAAGAATATTTTCATCAATGGTAGTACCTGGAGTAATAACCCGAATTACTTTACGTTTTACAATGCCTTTACCGTCCGGTTTGGTCACCTGATCACATAAAGCAACTTTTTTGCCGGCTCCTGTTAATTTTGAAATATAATTATTTACGCTATGGTAGGGCACTCCGCACATAATTTCATCGGGATTACTCTTATTCCGCTTAGTCAATGCTATTTGCAAGATTTCAGCTGCAATTTTCGCATCTTCAAAAAACATTTCGTAAAAATCACCCATTCTAAACATAAGAATAGAATCGTTATATTCATTTTTTATGCCCATATATTGCTCCATCATAGGAGTCAGCTTGCCCATAGGAAAATTGTCATTTTTAGGTCTACTATACTATCCAATTTTCATTAGTTTTTAAATTGACAATAAGAGATTTTGACTGACTTTAATTTAAAAGAGGGAAAACATCTATTGCGGGTTCCTCATATGGGTGGGCATTGTTAAGAGCTTTTAAGACCTTATCCAATTTAGAAAATTCACAAATTGTTTCTATCCTTTCCTCCTTAACCTCCTCAATTTTCCCCTTTTGACCAATACTGGGATTACTTCCCTCTAGTCCTCTAAATCTCCCGGTGCCAATACACGAAAAACTGCAGTAATCATAGTTTCCAATATGACCAGCTTCATTTTTAGCCAATACATCTCTAATTTTATCAGAATGAGAAACAGGAACATAAACAACAATTTTTACATTTTTAAACTCCATAATTTAAAACTTTAGTACCATATAACTCTGTAATTCTATCAATTCTTTCAAAAAGTTCGAAATTTTTTGTGTTAGTACTAAATAAATTTAAATTATAGTTTTCAGACAAATTACAAACGCCAACTCCAACAAGTCTTAAAGGGAAATGTGGGCTTAAATTTTTCTCAAATAAATTTTTCACAGCAGGAAATAAATCACTATCGGCATTACTACTAAAAGCTAAATTTTGTTGAAAACTAAAATCTCTGAAAACTGTCCCATTGGAAGTATTAATCTTATAACGTATTTTTACAAAAACCGTTGAAGCCTGTTGCCCCGATTTTCTAAGACGACTAAATACAGATCTGGAAAGTTCCCTTAAAGTACTAAGATAAAGATTCTTATCATTAATGGTTTCATAAAAAGTAAACTCCTTAGAGACAGATTTTGGTTTAACTTTGTAAGATTTAACTTCTGAATTATCTACTCCTTTTGCCCTTTTCCACAAAGGAATGCTATTAACACCAAATTTCTCAATCACCTGAGACAAGCTTAAATCAGCTAAATCAGCTAAACAGTTTAAACCATATTTTTTTAATACTGCGAAATTTTTAGGGCCAATGCCGGGAAGTGCCAATAAAGATAAAGGAGACAAAAATTCATATTCTTTACCAAATGGAATAACTGTTAATTTATTGGGTTTATTTGTACTGGAAGCAACCTTTGCAACAGTTTTATTACTGGCCATACCAATAGAAACAGTAATACCCAGTTCGTCTTCAATTTTTTTCATAATATCTTTTGCAATTTCTTTATAACTTTTACCAAACATTTCTTTTGAGCCTGTAATATCAAGGTAAGCTTCATCAACTGAAACCATTTCTGTATCGGGAGTTATTGATTGAAAAATCTGAAGCATTTTTTTAGAATATTCACGATATTTGTAAAATTTTCCAGAAACAATAATTGCTTTTGGACATGCTCTTGTAGCCTTGAACATAGGCATACCGGAGTAAACCCCAAATTTTTTTGCTTCGTAACTGCAGGCAGAAACAATCCCTTTTTTTTTGCTGGGGCCACCAACAATTACAGATTTACCTTTTAATCTTGGATTTAATGCCTGTTCAACAGATGCAAAAAACGCATCAGCATCAACATGTAAAATAACTCTCTGATTTTGTTTAAACGGAAGCTCAAACATAATAAAAATAAGTAATTAAATAATAAAATATTAGAACATGGCTATCTGCCTGCCCAATTTATAGTATCCCCCGCGAATAGATCTTCTCCAGGCTTTGATTCTTTGTATAAGAGTTCGAGGTTTAGTATTTATGCTTCTCTTCCAACCTCTGCTTGGATTTAATTTTTTCTTATGCATTTTTATTGTTTTTTTTGTTTTTTCTGTGGTGTCAATTGTGATAGTTAGAAACATGATGGTTTGGGTTAAAAATTTATATAAGCTTAAATATCGGACTTAACAAATAAGCGTAAAAATTTATTTTAATTTTTGGTAAAAACCCTGGTTTAGTATTGTCTGATAAGGCTGGAAACAACCCCTTGAACTTTTAACTCATTAACAGGGTATATTTTTTTATATTTTTTATTTTCAGCCTTTAAATAAGTATTATTACCTTCTTTTATAAATCTTTTTAAAGTATTTTCATTATCTATAAGAGCAACAACAATATCTCCGCTTTTTGGTCTGGTCTTAGAATTAACAATTACCAGATCATCTTCAAAAATTCCTGCATCAATCATACTATCGCCGCTAACCTTTAGTATAAAAAAATCTTTATCATTTTTAGCAATTTCCTGGCCCACAGTAATATGAGCCTGTATGTATTCCTCACTAAGTACGGGACCACCTGCAGGAATAAAACCAAGTACAGGTAAGCTTACTGCTTCATCGGCTAAATTTAATTTTTCTTTAACGGAATTTAGTAATTTAATTCCTCTGGGAGTATCATCTTTTTCCAAATATCCTTTTTCTTGAAGGGCTTTAATATGTTTCAGGATACTGTTGTCTGAACTTAGTTGAAAATGCTCTTTCATTTCTCTTATGGTAGGCGACTTGCCATAAGACAATTGATAGTCTTCAATAAAACTCAGTACAGCCTCTTGTTTTTCTGTTAAATATTCCTCCATAGTTTGTAAAATTAAAAGGTAAGTATATGCTCACCCTCAATATAGGTGAGGAAAGACTCACCGTCAATAGCTTTTTTATTGACACAATTTAAAAATCTATCGTCTCTGAGTTTGTTGTATTTTTTTGTTTAATTTTAGCCTTCTAAGAAGAAGCTCCTTTCGAGATTCTATTGTATCGGGCCGACCTGTATAAGTCTCCACTTCAGTATCAGGTTTATCAAGCAGCTCTCCTTTTTCTTCAAATCTTTTCATATTTATTATTTACATCTCAAATTCAAAAATTTTTTCCAGATCAAAACCAAAAACATAGGAAATAGGCTTTAAATACCATTTATTACGATGCCTATTATATTTACGGATCAGTTCATTATATTTATTCGTTTCCATATTTATTTTATTTTCAATACCATCAATTTCAGTTCTAAGCTCCATAAAATTAGTATCTTTTCGAAGAGAGGGGACAACGATACTCAAAAAAACAATCTTATTAATCAATGTTGATATTTCGTGCTCATAAATAACTTTATTCATACATGGACAGTAATCTTTAATTGCCTTTATCCTGGCCTTAATCAAACTTTTGGAAATGTCCTCGGAATCGGATTTGTAATTCCTCATGGTTTCAATCAGATTAGGGATTAAATCATGCCGTTTTCTTAAGTTATTATTAACACGATTCCATTGTTTATCGATTAAATTTCCCAAATGATAAAAATGTCTGATACCTGTAGTGCTCCAAATCACAATCAGAAAAAGAATCGCGCTTATTACTAACAAAATATTAGTTATATCCATTCCAAAAGTTAAAACTATAATAAAGATAACACATCTTTAAGTTTCTGTGCAGATTTTTGCCATGAATATTTTTTACTTATATCCGAACTTAATTTCGCATAATGAGCCCTCATGGAATCATTAAATTTCAACATAGTATTTGCAGCACAACTCTCATCATTTAAATTCAGATATTTAGCTCCATCACCAGCAATTTCACGATGAACAGGAATGTCCGATATAATTAATGGAGCACCGCAGTTAACAGCTTCAATCAACGGAATATTAAACCCCTCCTCCTTAGAGAGGTGTACAAAAGCCCTGCATCCGGAATATAGAGCTTTAAGCTCAGTTTCATCAATAAATCCAGTATTTATTATCTTCCCTCTATCTGAAGAAAACTTCGTATTAAAATCTTCATACAATTTATCCTTGTATAACTGATCTCCCACTAGAACCAGGGGATAAGGATGCGCCGCCTTTTCACAATATTCAGAATAATTTTTAAGCAAAAAGCGAACATTTTTTCGCATATCATACCCACCACAATACAAAAAGTACTTATACGAAATTATCCCATAACCTTCTAGTACCTTTTTCAAAAATCCATTATCAACCTGGGTTTTAAATATATCCGCCGCATCATTATAAATCACCTCAATTTTACCGGAATCAATTCCGCAAAAATCCATAATGTCCATCTTGGAAGTTTCGCTTACAGTAATAATTTTATCCACTTTATTACAGGCTTTGCGTGTTTTTCCATGATACATTTTCGAAAAAAGACCCCTCCTATATTTTTTATCTTTCCAAGGGATGCAGTCATGAATAGTCAAAACTGTTTTTCCCGCACCTTTATACCAATTTTTAGCCCATGGATTGGAAGGATAAGTAAAATACGCTATGTCCACATTCTTTGAGCGAAAAAACTCCGGAACCATAACTTGTTCCCAAAAAGTTTTATTCATTCCCTTCGTCCCCATTTTACTCTCAGGCAAAATTTCAACCCTTAAATTCGATGGAAAATCAGATTTCACCTCGCCACTAATTTCTTCAGGTACGACCAATAAATACTCATTCGATTTATCAATTTTAGCAAGCTCCCTAAATAAATACCTGGTATGTTGACCAATTCCGGTATAAGGTTTTATAAGCATCCTTGCATTTACACCAATTTTCATCTTCCTTTATTAAGAATTAAATCAACAATTTCCCTGCATCCATTCTTAAAATTTCCTCCAATAAATTCATTTTTCAAGGCCATTTTTATCGCATCAATAAACTGTTCACGGCTTATTTCTCCACTAAGAACAGACCATCCGAACTTCTTACAAAAATATTCAGCATTATCTATTTGATCGCCTCTACTTGAAGCCTTTCCCAAAGGGATAATCAACGCTTTTTTCTTCAACGCAGCAATTTCAGACAAACTATTAGCTCCTCCTCTGGAAATTACCATCTTAGAAATTGCATAAACATCCTTCATCTCTTCATTTAAATATTCAAACTGTTTATAGCCTTTTTTATGAAGACTGATATCAATATTTCCACGTCCAACCAAATGAACTATTTGATAATGCCTTAATAACTCATCCAGGCTCGACCTAACCAATTCATTTATCTGCATAGCCCCCCGACTGCCTCCCATCACCAGAATCACAGGTCTATATCTATCAAAACCCGTAAATCTATATCCTTCATTCTCATTACCTTTAAAAATATCTTTGCGTATGGGTGTGCCTGTCACAATAACTTTCCGTTTCAAATCATCAGCAATATAGTCTTTGCTTTTTTCAAAGCTTAAACAAATCTTTTTCGCCATTTTAAAGCCAATTTTATTTGCCATTCCCGGCACAATATCAGATTCATGAGTAATAATTGGCACTTTTAGATAATATCCCGCAGCCATTACAGGCACAGAAACATATCCTCCCTTACTAAAAATCACATCCGGATCGTATTTTTTCAAAATTTTTATTGAAGAGATGATTCCAAGAGGCACCTTTAAAGTATCCCAAAAATTTTCCCACGAAAAATAACGTCTCAACTTTCCGGTATGAACACCTTCATAATCGACCCCGGCCTTCTTAATCAAATTCTTCTCTATACCATTTTTAGATCCTATATATAGGATATTATTTTCTCCTCTGCTTTTAAGCTCTTCTATAACGGCGAGGTTGGGAATAACGTGTCCTCCTGTTCCCCCTCCTGTTAACACTATACGCATATTTAGATGTTTTTTGAGAAATATTGAGTAAGATGCCCACTCCAATCAAACTTGCAACCAACGACGACCCTCCATAACTCACAAAAGGCAGGGTAATCCCGGTAACCGGAAGGAGAGCCGTATTAACGGAAATATTAAGAAAAGCCTGCACAGTTATCCATGTGGTTATTCCAACTGCCGCGTAAGTTTCGAATTTATTCTGGGCATGTTTGGCTATCATAAAGCCCCGATAGGAAATTAAAAAATAAGCTAAAACCACAAAAATTATTCTAACAAATCCAAGCTCTTCAGCAGATGCGGCAAAAATAAAATCATCAGATGCCTGGGGAAGCCAGTAAGATTTTTGTACGCCCTGCGTAAGCCCCTTTCCCCAAAATCCACCTGAACCAACTGCAATATTGGCTTGCTGAGACTGCCAGCAATAATCTTCAAGACAATTTTCATCTACACGCATGTATCCCTGCATTCTTTCTCTAACGTGCGGTACGGCAAGTACAACAATAATCGCAAAAAGCATCGCAAGTGAAAGGCCTAAAGCTAAATGTTTGGCTTTAGCACCAGCCATAAAATAGATAGCCACTGAAATTAACGCCAACACCATTGTTGACCCAAAATCATTCTGCAGAACCACTGGAATAAGCACCAAACAGCAAATAAAAACAAAAGGCAAAAAACCATCCTGAAAACTCTCTACAGCATTTGATCGCTTACTAAACCAGTATGCTAAATATAAAATTAGTCCCAACTTTGCAAATTCAGAAGGCTGTATAGAAGTGTTCGAAATCCTAAGCCAGCTGGTAGCAATAGTGTCATAGCTTGATCCAAATAATAGCACCACAAAAAGCAGAATAACCAAGCTTAAAAAAATAAATTTTGAAGATCTGGACCAAAACCTAATCGGCATTTTCCATGCAAAATAAAATGCAAGTAAGCCTATTGCAAGCCTCTGCAAGTGCTTTTTAAACAAAAGATAACAGTCCACACCCGCATCTGAACAATTAGGATAAAGCACTCCGGGAGCAGAAAGCGAAATAGACTTTGGCACACCAATACTTGTTATCATCACCAGCCCGAAAATAAGCAAAAAAACAACTGCTCCGGCTAAAAAAGTATCATATTTTAAGGTTTTAATGCTTTTCATAAGATTTTTTTTCTGCAAAGAAGATATTACTGGTTTTCCCATAAAAGAGCAATTATAATGGCTCCATGAAAAAAATAATTCCAAATCTTGCAGGGCTCATACTAATACTGACAATTGTCGACCAGTTAACAAAAAGAATAGCCATGCGCTACACCTTCGATCCTGTGCACATTATTGGTGACTTTTTCACCCTAAAACTTTCACTAAATACCGGTATAGCATTTAGCATACCAATGCCATTTATCACAATCTTAATTGTAAATAGCCTCCTACTTATTTTACTATTAGTTTTCGCATTCAAAGAGCTGGACTTAAATAAACGGCCCGCACTTATTATCACATCTTTAATAATTGCCGGCGGGCTGGGAAACTTAATTGATCGCTTGATGTATTTTGCGGTAATTGATTTTATTTCTATCTGGCGCTACCCATCATTTAACTTTGCAGACATATATATTACTGTTGGGGTCTTGGCTTTTTTAGTATTTTATGGTAGAATAAATAGAACAAAAATCAAAAAATAATATGGCACAAACAGAAGCTTCAAACGAAATAGGTCCTAAACTGTCTTTTCCTACTTTTTTGCTAAAAATACTTGCAAGTGGGGTTGGGGGAGTTACAGGATCACTCATATTTTTATTGATTTTCGTACTTGCTTCATCCTTAATTAGTCCTGTTCTTGAGAATTTTCAAACCCAGGATGTAGTAAGCCCAATCTTCATATTTATCCTTGCAGTAATGGTGTTTTTGGCATCCACAACTGGAAATTTGTTAAGCATTCTACTACTCGGATTAACAGAGCGGGGTAAGTATCAAAGGCTTACTTCTTCAGTTTATCAGACCTTTGTTTTAAGCATTATAATTTTCTTGTTGATGGTTCCGGTTTATTACATTACATCAACCATCAATATTTCTATTACAGCATATGCAATCGCACTTCACATTATACTTACCGCCCAGGTTAGCGCGCTGGCTTTGGAGATTGTTTCAAACTACAGGTACGCTTTGGTAGGAGTTTACGGAGTAACTTTTGCAATTTTATTGAGTTCCGGAATTTTATTCGGAGTAGCAAGATTTATCACCAATCCGGCAATTCTGCTGTTTGCAGCTTTACCAATAATTTGGGGATCGATTGGTTTAATGACATCGGTAACAACAATGATTTACGGAGGAATAGCGCGTATTTACGATAAAGATTTTCTTTCAACACAAACTTTATACGGGAAAGATTATGGAAAGGACGTAGAAGAAACAGAAGAAGTTGAACAAAAAGTAAAAGATGAAGCTGGAGCTGATTTTTTAAGGAAAGGCTAGTGTATATTTTCTCTTAGGACTTTTTGCATGAGCTTAATTGGGGCTTTTTCATTGGTGAAAAGTTCAAATTGGCTAACAGCTTGATAAAGAAGCATTTTATCTCCCGTAATCACTCGCTTATTTAATTTCTTCGCAGTTTTTAAAAGGGGAGTTATTAGAGGCGAATACACAATATCCATAATGGTATCAAATTTTTCAACAAGGCCCGCAGGAATTTGTAGCTCAGCATCAATTTTTGAAGATGTAAGCCATATCGAACTGGCCTGAATCAATATATCTCCTTTTTCACATTTCACAATTTCTTTTAAATCTCCTGATTTTACCTCTGTCTCAAACATTTTAGAAAATTCCTTTGCCAGATTTTCAGCTCTTTTTTTTGTTCTGTTATAAATGGAAACCTTAGCGCCTTCCTTTAGTAAGCCGTAACAAATAGCTCTGCTTGCGCCTCCTGCACCCAATATTGTCACCTTTTTATCCTTCAAGTCAGGTTCCACTTCATTTAAAGCCATATTTGAGCCTATGAAATCAGTATTATAGCCATACAAAAATCCTCCCTTATTAACCACCGTATTAACAGCAGCAATTTTTTTCGCGTCCCCGCCCACTTTATTAAGTTGGAAAACAATGTTTTCTTTGTATGGAAGGGACACTGCTAAGCCAGAAATTGGCTCATGTTTAACTCTCTCAATAAAATCGGAAAATTCATTTTCGCTAATTTCAAAAACCCCGAATTGAGCATCAATATTTAGTTCCCTAAACGCTGCATTATGCATAACAGGTGATAAAGAGTGTTTAGCGGGATAAGCAAGAATTCCGAAATTTTTGGTCATTACTATTGCTTAAAGTGATTTGCAAGACCCTCAAGAGCCTTCATCCCTTCAACAGGAACCATCCATATTGTTGTGTTGGATTGGTCCGAAGAAAGGTCATTAATTGACTGTAATGTTCTCAGGTGTAATGCCCCGGGAGATTCAGCCAGAGTTTTTGCGGCAGTTTGCAGATTTTTTGACGCAATTACTTCACCTTCAGCTTTAACAATAACTGCACGCTTTTCTCTTTCCGCTTCCGCTTCTTTTGCCATTGTTCTCTTTAGATCAGTTGGTAGAACAATATCTTTTAATTCAACCGAGCTTACGTCAATTCCCCAGGGATCAGTTGCTTTGTCAACAATTTGTTTAATTTTAGCGGCAATCTCATCTCTATTTTTTAGCAGCATATCCAAAGAAACTTCACCAACAGCATTTCGCATAGTTGTTTGAGCTAATTGGCTAACCGCATAATAAAAATTTTCAACTTCAAGAACACATTTAGCTGCATCCCTAATCTTATAATAAATAACCGCATTAATCGTTACACTTATGTTATCCTCGGTAATTGCCTCCTGATCCGGCACATCAACTGCTTTTACACGAATATCAACCTTTGTCATTTTTTGAAAAATCGGAATTACAAGTCTCCAACCTGGATTTGCAACTTTAGAAAATTTTCCAAGTGTGAATTTAATACCACGTTCATACTGTTTTACCTCCCGGATACTGATTAAAAGTATGATTATAATGGCCACAAAAATAGGAGTGGCCAGTCCGAATAGAGCTACAATTGCTTCCATATTTTTAAAATTATTGAATAGTCATTTTAATTTTTATTTATTTGAAGATAAAATCCAATGTTTCTGACTTGAGTAAAAAAGGAAAAAGTGGTAAAATATAATGATATAACTGACCCAAATGAACACAGCATACGCACAAGGAGCAGCAGAAGAGGTGGTAAGTGATACTACTTTACAAATTAGTAAGTTCATAGAAACCATTTTAACAAAAATCCCGCTTTGGATTACTGCATTCATATTAATAATTTTGACAATTTTTGTTGCTAAAATAGCGCGAAGAATAGTTGAAAATAAGTTGGCGGAAAAAGGTATTGAGGAAGAGCATAAAGAACTTCAAATACTTGGTGGAAGAATGGCGTATTCGGGAATTTTGGTGCTTGGAATCACAGTCGCACTTAAAATTGCCGGGATTGACCTTACTACAATTATTGCCGCTGTGGCATTTGGTATTGGTTTTGCCCTCAAGGATTTGATTATGAATTTTTTGGCGGGAATATTTATTTTGGTTAGCAGGCATTTTACCATTGGAGATTTTATTAATGTTGGGGGTACGATTGGTAAAGTTGTTGAGATACAATCCAGAGTTACAATTTTAAAGGCAATTAATGGAACTAAAGTAATTGTTCCCAATGCTGAAATATTTAAAAAACAGGTAACAAGCTTTACCAGTAATCCATTTAGACGTGTTGAGCTGGTGATTAGAATTGATTATAGAAACGATATTGAGAATGCATTAAAAATATGTATGCACACTCTTAAAAAAACAAAAGGAGTGTTGGCACAGCCTTCCCCGGGAGTGCTGGTTGGTGATTTTGAAGATAATGGGCTAAATATTAAGATTAGAGCTTGGGTAGATTCGAAGGGGGGATGGTTAAAGATTAAGAGTAATTTGGCAATAAATTTGAAGAAAAATTTAGAAAAACATGGAATCGTTATTCCTTGGCCAATTAGGACAGTAGTTAATGATAGCGATAGAAATATTGAGGAAACAGAATTTAATGAGCCTGAAGAGACAAATCAAACTCCTAAATCGACCCCGCAAGCTCCACCTCAGCCTCAAGCGGTTCCAGTACCGGCAACGCAGGCAGCTCCACAGCCACAACCACAACCACAGCCCCAAGCTCCAGCTCCTCAATCGCAAGCTCCGGCTCCGGCACAATCGCAGGATCCTAATAAGCCCTTAAAACCCCTCGGAGAGGTTTAAGATTTTTGATAATCAGTACACCGCATCCGATAATAAACGCTTTAAATTGCTCGGAGAGGTTTTATATTTTAAATACAAAAAAACCCGCACTGGGCGGGGAAAAAAATTCATGTCACGGGTTTTATAAATAAATACCGTTGTCTGATGTTTTTGTTTTTGTTTTTGGGAGACCAATCCCTTAAAATTTGGCCTTGCTTCGGAATTGTTTTTAGCCTTTCCAGGGCCGTCTGTTTTACGTGGCTTCTACTCAACAATATATGCGTTGAGGAAGTCACCAGACCATTCCATAAAGGAATGAATAACCGGCGATAGGGGTCAATTACCACCATCACAAAGCCTAAAGACAAATGTCGAGAGCGTCTTAAGATCAAGAATGAGAGCTTAAATGACGCCCTCCGATATCAGTCTTAAAACTTTGTGATTTTTTTAAAGAACAAAAATTATCAAATCAAAAAATTATATTTAATTCATAGAAAAAGCGCAAACATATAAGCTAGACATATCCTCAGCTTGTAATTTAATTTAAATTAGACTAATCTTGGCTTGTACTATAAACTGACTAAAAAGATCAATTTACTTTTAATGGAAGAAAGGTATTCAATATTCGATATCGCAGGGCCAATAATGGTCGGCCCTTCTAGCTCGCATACTGCAGGGGCATGTAAAATAGGTCAATACGCTCGGGCCCTATTTAATAAAACGCCAAAACATGTCGTTTTTTATTTGCACGGATCCTTTGGCGAAGTATATAAAGGGCATGCAACAGACAAGGCTTTGCTTGCGGGAGTAATGAAGTTTCAAACAGGCGATCCCCGAATGAAAGATTCTTTCAAAATTGCTAAGGAGAAGGGGATTGATTTTGACTTCAAGGTAAAGAGTTTGGGACCGAATTACCACCCAAATACAGTTAGAATAGATATGGAGAGTGCGTCAGAAAAAATGTCTGTAATTGGATCTTCAATTGGTGGAGGAGTAATAGAAATTGTGAAGATTAATGATTTTAAGGTTTCCTTACGTGGTATTGCAGGTAAATACTTTTCATTGGTTGTAAAGCACGATGACAAACCTGCTGTGCTAAAATCCTTAACAGCTATTTTAAAGAGCCTGGAAGTAGTGGTAAGCAAAGTGGATAGTGTAAAATTTAGAAATAAAGTGTTAACGGTTTTAAGCTCCCAGGGAAAAGCACCAAAATTAAAAGAAGTTATTGAAATGGAAAAGATTGAAGGTGTGGATTTTGTTAGAGCATTAACTAAATTAGACAAATAATATGGAATACGAATTTACTACAGCCGCGGATATAAAAAAGCTTTGTAGCAAACATAAAATTAAAATCTCAGAATTAGCAAAACGCTATGAATCGGAAAGAGCGGGAGTTTCACATGTAGTAGTGAGAAATCGTATGAAAAAAACACGTGACGTGATTTGGGAAGCAATTGAAAATGGAATTGGCAATAAGAAAAAATCAGATTTGAAGATGTCAGGTGGAGATGCGGCAAAAATGTATGCACAGCTTACAAACATGCGCGACATGATGTCTAATAGAGTTTGTGTAAGAGCTATGGCCTACGCATTGGCCATAGGGGAGCAAAATGCATTAATGGGGAGGATAGCAGCATTCCCAACAGCAGGTGGAGCGGGAGTGGTGCCAGGAGTTTTATTTAGTTCATCTCAACATTTTCATGCTGGAAAAAGGCGATTACTACGCGCAATGTTTTGCGCTTCAGCAGTTGGAATAGTCATTGCCTCAGGAGCAACAATATCGGCTGCAAAAGGGGGATGCCAGGCAGAGGTTGGAGCTGCAGCGGCCATGGCTGCTGCCGGACTAATTGAAATGCAGAATGGAACAGTAGAGCAGTGTTTCGATGCAGCCGCAATAACTTTAAAATCCTATTTGGGACTTGTATGTGATCCCCTTGGAGGCTTGGTAGAGGTGCCCTGCATAAAAAGAAATTCAATTGCAGCCATGGCCGCAATCGGTGCAGGCGACATGGTTATGGCCGGTATTAAAAGTTTCGTACCATTTGACGAAGTCGTCAGAGCCATGAAAAATATAGCTGAAACAATGTCCCCAAAACTACGAGAAACTGCACTGGGCGGCCTCGCAGCCACCCCAACAGGCAACAAAATAAAGAAAAAACTAGGTTTACCAATAATCAAATAATTTATGTTTAAAATAGGAGTGCTCGCATCAACATCCGGAACCGATTTACAAGCAATAATCGATGAAATAAATGCCGGCAATATGCCCGGAATCGAACTTTCAGTAGTCATCAGCAACAAAAAAGATGCCTATGCCCTTGAACGAGCAAAATCTCAGGGCTTTGAAGCGGTTTTCGTTGATCCCAAGGGCCTAAAACGCGAAACCTACGACGAAAAGCTTGCAAAAATCCTCAAAGACCACGACGTAGACCTGGTAGTATTAATAGGCTACATGCGAATTCTTTCAAATGCCTTCGTAAAAAAATTCAAAGGCAAAATCATTAACGTTCATCCATCTTTAATCCCAAAATTCTCCGGGAAAAGCTTTTATGGATCCAATGTGCATAAAGCAGTCCTTGAGGCAGGTGAGAAAGAGACAGGTATGACCATACATTACGTCGAGGAAGGCGTAGACACCGGTGAAATAATTGTGCAAGTTCCCTGCAAAGTCGACCCCTCCGACACCCCCGAAACTCTTCAACAAAAAGTCCAGGAACTCGAAAAAGAGTGGTACCCAAAAGTAATAAAAAAGCTGGCTCAAAAATAAAATTTCAGCGCTGAAATTTTTTGACTTGACAGTTTTTGTGCAGATTTGTAGATGTTGCTAGGTTTTTGTATTTAGGCAGGTTATCTGAATTATCGCCAAAATATTCCAAAAAATAATTTTCAGCTCTCTAAGAATTACTGGGTGGGCGTATACTCACCGCTATTATTTTGTCCATAATAATTAATAAAAAAATATTGTATAATAGCATTAGTAAGCCATTCTAGGCTGGTATTTGTTCGAATTTATTGAGATAATAAAATCACAAAATTCCTCTAACCCATATGAAAATGGACACAACTAAAAATCTTCCTGTGACACCTGGGCAAATAAAAGATCTACACAAAAAATTCGTTGCTCTCGGGCGCAAGCGACACAAACTCAGTTATCAACTGCTGGATTTATTGCCTGAAATTAACCGGCAACGCATTTGGGAGCGCGAGGGCTACCAGTCAATCTTCCACTATGCTGCTTATTTGGCGGGTTTAAGCCGAACTAGTGTTGAAAAAGCTTTAAATTTAGACAAAAAGCTGAAGAAATTACCAAAATTGCGTGCAACAATCAAAAAAAATGGAGTTCATAAAGTCGCTATGGTTGCGAATCTTGCTACACCTGAAACAGATGCAATTTGGGCGGATAAAACCGAACATATGAGTTTTAGAGGAGTAGAAATCCTGAGCAAGGAAATTCGTGCAAAGAAAAAGAAGCTTAACTCACAAGGTAAAAACGTAGATATGCTGAAATTGATGCAGGGAGGTCTTAAATGCAAAGCTGCTTCGGAAAAAATGAAAATTGAATTGGATGACGAAATGCAATTTCTTTTTTTCAAGCTTAAGAAAAAGATGGGAAATAAATTGAGTAATAAAGAAGTATTGAGGAGAGCACTTAAGTTGCTGACAAAGGAGGAAAATTTCAGCGCTGAAAAATTTGAACAAGAACCAATAACTGAACCGCGATACATTAAAAAAGTTAAAAGACAATCAACTTTAGCTAAAACAAACGGTAGATGTGATTACCCGGGCTGCAACAAACCAATTGAAGAGTTTCATCATAAAGAGTCATATGCAATTAGCCGAAATCACTCATCCTTGACGGGAGTATGCAAAATACACCATGAATTTGATCATAGTGGAGTGGTTACCAAGAGTAAAAAATGGGAATTAAAAGTTGTTGAGGGCGTGAGAGATGAGGTGGATAAATTATATAGATCTAAGAAAATGAAGCACATAGCCTTGGGTTTTCATAATCATTGTTGTCAATAACAATATCCGCTATATCTTTTGCCCCGGAATATAGCGCTCAAGATTTTTTTTCGGGTTTCCTCCCCATCACGCAGGATTCCTCTTTTTATTTTTATCGCTGTCTCGAACTCAATTAGCGCCTTTTCCACTTCAAGTGGTACTTCACTGCGCTCGCAAAATGCAGCCATGATACCTTATTAAAAATAATTTTCCACAGAGATCCCTGAGTAAGCCTTTTATGATAATGAATCGCCTTTGCCTCCGGATAATAAACCACTTTATAACCTGCATCCTTAACTTTTCTGCACAAATCAAAATCCTCCATGAACAGAAAATACCTCTCATCAAATCCGTTTACCTCATCAAAAACCTCTTTCGGCATTAGCATAAACGCACCAGTTATCAAATCAACCTCCTGAATACTCGCATGATTAAAATCATCCATCACATATTTTTCGTATCGCGCCTTAAACGGCCAAATTTTCCTCAAAAAAGTTCTTTTAATAAACAAATCAGTAATACTAAAATTCCTCCTACAGGACTGTTGAATTTCACCATTATGGTACATAAGTTTCGGCCCCAAAATGCCAATATCCTTGCGCCCATCCAGATAATCAACCATTTTCTGCAAAGTATCCCGCTCCACAGTAATATCAGTATTCAAAATCAGAATATATTTGCCCTTAGCCTCACGCGCAGCAAAATTATGCCCGGCTCCGTAGCCCAGATTCCTTCCCGGCTCAACTAAAACAATATCCTTCTTCTCCGCAGCTTTCTTCAAAAAATCCAAACTTTCATCCTTTGAATTATTATCACAAAAAATCACCTCCATTCCTCCTTCAAAACTACTCTTCTTCAAAGATTCCAAACAAAAGCGGGGGAAATATTTTTGATTATAATTAACTATTGTAATAGATAACTTCATAGATTTCTTTTAATTTTTTCTACATTAACTTTATTCTTCGAAATTTTCAATGTAGTGCATCCCCTTACAAAACTATTTTCAGGGATATCTTCACAAATTACGAGCCCCGCCCCCACAAAAGAGTTAGACCCAATTTTTACACCGGGCATAAAACTTGTATTAACTCCAGCTCGAACATGATCCCCGGTAACTATTCCCAGCTTATTCTCCCCGGTATCCATTTTTTCGCCCTTAACGCTCATGCTGATAGTCTTTTCATCAAGCCGCAAATTTCCTGTAACCGTGCCCGCACCAAAAGACACATTATTTCCAATAATACTGTCACCTATATAATTCGAATGAGTCCAAACATCATCTCCAAGGTAACTTCTTGCCACCTCTGTAGAATAACCAACCACGCAATTTTTACCCACATGACTTTCTCGCACCAATGCATTAGTAGCAATCACAGCCCCTTTACCAATATAAGCAGGTCCATTAATTACAGCCCCATCAAAAACCTTCACACCATCCTCTATAATCACATCACCATTAATAACCGCATTTTCTGAAATTTGCGCTTTTTCAGAAACATGTTTCTCAGCTTTCTCAAACAAAAAGCCAAAAACTTTATGAATATGCCATGGAAACTTAATTGCCTGCCAGTACCCTTCGTAGGGGAGAGCTATAAACTTATAACCATCATTGATCATATTCTGCATCGCAACTTCATATAAATCATCGTTCTCACTCTTAGCCGCTTCCAAATATTCAACAAATTTACCCGCATCCTTAAAATAATGCATAACCAGATTCACCAAATCGCTTGGCTCAGTACCTTTTTCCGGCTTTTCAACAATGCTCTTCATAAACCCCTCAGAATCTAGCTCCAAATATCCACCAGGAAAATATTCCTTAACCTTTTTAGCCAAAACCACTCCATCTTCGCTGCATTCCTTTATAGCATTGCTCATTAAAGCATACACACTCTCATCAAACACATCATTACTGCTTACAATAAGGACATCTTCAGTCAGCATTTTAGCCGAACTAGATATTGCGCCCTTCATTCCATCGTCCAAATTTTCCTGCTCAACCGTTTCAAAACCATAACTTTTAATCTCCTCCAAATTATGAGCACCACCAACAACAATAATATCCTCAAATCCATTACTTTTTAGGGACTCAATCTGCCTCTCAAGCAATGTCTTCCCCAAAAAATCCAAAAAATTTTTATCACGCACCGGTTGCATCCTTTTACTTCTCCCCGAAGCCAGCAGTAAAACCTTCATAACTTGTAATAATTATATCCTATAGCTATAATTTATAGGTATTTTTTCAGGAAAAAAAGCCAAAATGAAGCTTATACAAAATTCCATCGCACAAATCAAAAACAAAAAAAACAAATTTCTACTCCCGTTTAGTACGTATGTTTATAAACGCTTTAAAATTACAAGTAATTCACTCACGCTTTTTAGCTTTTTAATGGGGATTCTGGCAGCGGTAACACTTTTTGAGAACCACACTTATTTTACAATTTTTATAATTCTATCTGTTATTTTAGATATTTTTGATGGCAGTATTGCTGAACTTGAAAA
>WJKE01000090.1 GCA_014729275.1 Candidatus Peregrinibacteria bacterium
CCGGCGACCCAAAAGCCGCAGATCACGGCGAAGCCGAGAATAAAGTTCAAGACGCGCAGTTTCACCGAACCGGTCTTTTCATTCAATAGTAACGATTTTATGGAGAGAAGGATACGTTGCATTAGTTCAACCCTCCCTTTTGCTCGTTCTTTTTGGCTTCTTCCCGCTGCTGCGTGATCTTGTTCAAGTAAAGGAGGGAGTGTCCGCGAACCGCGATGCCGCCGATGAGCGGGTCGTTATAGCGATCCGACATGCCCAACTTGATTTTTTCCAGCATAGCGATGGCCTCGTCGATGCGGCCTAATTCAAACAGGGCCACCCCGATTTGGATAGATATTAGAATTAATAGGACTATCGATTTTTCCTTCACTTTTTATTAAAAACTTTTTATTTATTAAAATTCATCCACTGTGATAATTTTTTCTTTAACAAGCTGATGAGGTAAAGGAATACTTGATAAACTAATCTTATAATCTGCAATAGTTTCATAATCCAAAAAAGTTATAAGATATGGATTTGAAATATTGAATTCTATTGAATACATCCTTGCAATGTATCCTTGCATTTGAATATCTTTTGATTTGTTATTTTTAAATTTATTTATATGATATGCAATATCAATCTCCCCATCTGATTTTGTGTGGATTTTTATTATATCATTATTTAATACAATATTCATTTTACCTTTTAGTAAACAGAGATTTTTTGCAATTTTCATATTTGGTTTTTTTTTCATCAATTCAACTTTATCAACAAATGATTGTTTTAATTTTCCCTTTTCTTTCAAATCACTAATTAATTGCGACCAAGTATTATATTTAAAATATTGTGGAAATAAGGCAATTGGAGGTTTTGAGATATTGTCAACTTGAAGACAAAAAGGCAAATCTTTAAGAATATTACTATTCGCAAATTGATCTATAAGATCCCCTTCTTTTATACTGAATGAGTATTTATTTGTAATTGTCTTATCATTAATAACATTAATTACTGTTGTAGCTTGACATATGTATTTATTTATATCATGATTGATTTCATAGTGAGATACAATTGAATTATCTTGTCCTGTTTTAACATTTGTACTTATTATAGTTCGCTTTAACAGCAAATGTGATGTAATGTTTTTTACACCCTCTTTATTCAAATTTGATTTAGATGGAGAACTTTCTTCTTTTATTATTTTGTTTTTTTGTGACAACGGATTTCTGTTTGCAGTTTCACAATAAAAATTTTTCCAAAAATCATAGTAAGAAGAATCTGAAAGAATTTCATTTATAAATCCAACTAATACACCTATTAGGATAAAAGAAAGTATTTGCGCTCTATTTAATTGAGGTATTCTCATCATTTCACCAACACCCCCAAGCACAACCTGTCATAACTGCTACTGATTCAACAACTCCTATACCCAAGCATCCTGCAAATCCAGCACCCACGCATGAGCCAACACAACCCGGCCAGGCAGGCCTTGTTGGAGCACATATTACAGCACATCCTAACAAACCACCTGCAAGAAGTTCTTCATCTATACAGTCAGTAACTTTTGGATAATCACCTGTGGGATAAGTTGCAGCAACACAATTTTCCATACAACCGTAAAAAGAAGGATGAGGTATAGGCGTTATTGTAAGTGTATATGTCATCGTTGGTGTCCCTGTTGCTGTGGGTGTATTTGATGGTGTAAATGTATGAGTTGGTGTTGGTATAAATCCACATTCATCCATACAATCGCAATCGACATTATATTGGAATTCTGTGTTATCAGGATTGCTTAAACAATCATTGCGGTATAAATCCAACTCATTACAATGATTATAACAATTATTCCAAGTAGTACTTGTCAACCAAATCGGCAGGTAGGCGATTTTCATGATGTTGGCGTACGCCTCCTTGTCGGGCGTGCGGGTGGCCTGGCCGGCGACCCAAAAACCGCAGATCACGGCGAAACCGAGAATAAAGTTCAGGACGCGCAGTTTCACCGAACCGGTCTTTTCATCCAATAGTAACGATTTTATGGAGAGAAGGAAACGTTGCATTAGTTCAACCCTCCCTTTTGCTCGTTCTTTTTGGCTTCTTTCCGTTGCTGCGTGATCTTGTTCAAGTAAAGGAGGGAGTGTCCGCGAACCGCGATGCCGCCGATGAGCGGGTCGTTATAGCGATCCGACATGCCCAACTTGATTTTTTCCAGCATAGCGATGGCCTCGTCGATGCGGCCCAATTCAAACAGGGCCACCCCGCGCTATATCGTGAAAAGATTGTCGTCATTCCATCCTCGCCACCCATTCGAGAATCGGCTCTTGATAACGCGTACCCTCTGTTTTTATTCTTGACTTTGATTGAGCCTTCTTTTTATTTCCTTTATTTCTTCTTGTTTTAAGAGATGGTTAAGTAATTTGTGTTTATTATATTCTTCTTCATCCAAAATGCTTTTTATAATGATGTAGCATTTGTTGGCTATTGGCATTTGAAAAAAATCGGAATAATCCAAATTTTCCTCATACTCTAAAAAAGGGACTAAATAATTTAAGGATTTTTTTTGGGAGAGAAAACCAATTTGATCCATTAAAACCATTAATTTTTTTCTATTTTTCTTCACTCGATTTAATTCCCGATGAAGAAATGCCAAGGCTGATTGATCGCCGAGTTTCGCCCTGCAAGATACAAGATTACAAAAATGCTCATAATTATGTTTATTATGTTTGAAATTTTCACATATTTTCTTCACTTTCCCTAAATCCGATCGTTTGGCTATTTTACGAAACAATCTGGCCGCGTGAATATCATGACCGATATTTTTTAATACAAAATCATAAATGGATTCAGGTACTTTTTGCAATTTGCAATTATCAAGTGTTTTAAATGCAATATTGTGATATAAATAGATATCACTTTCAAAATAATCTTTTATATATTCAAAAGATGTATTATCTAATTCATCATCCCTTACATCAATATATATATAAAACTCTCGAGCCAGATATTGTTTTTCTTTATTTAGAACCTTTTCTTGGTTTTTTAAATTTTCCAGAAGCAGTTCCGGTTTTTCATCAATGTATTTCGAATCAATGTCGGTGAAACGAATATCATTTATTGGCTTGTCAAACAGATCCTTTATCTCATTCTCTATTTCGGCAAAACTTGTCGCACTAATAATTAAGCATAAGAGTATACAATTTCTTAAAGCCAACATATTTGTTCTCCTTTAATTAATAGCTATTCACTACCAACGCATGAGCGGATTCAATATAATAAGCATTAGCCGCTGCATTACCTTTATACATTACCCTATCATTGCTTGCTTGATCGTGACCACAACCCATAACATGTCCTATTTCATGAGCCACAAATATTCTAGCTACATTATTAGGAAGATTAGTATATGACCCTCTTATCACATAAGCAAATTTACCACGTTGATAACCTTCAATATAATCATTATCATAATTATAAAAAATCTCACCAGGCAAGTATATAACTCTAACACCAATTTCACTATCAGTATATGAACTAGCATTATATACTTGCGTTCTTATTTCTTGTTCATGATCAGAAAAAGTAAAACGGTTAATTTTAGCAGCCCCCCAGCTATATTGGGTATCAGTAAAATCATAAGAAGATGGTATCGTTATGACTTTTGATTCAACAACTCTAAAATCTATATTTGCCCCTGGACCCCAATAATCATCTTGGCATACTTCGATCGGTTCGTGGCTATCAGACAAAATAGACGAAGGTGCATCTTGTAGAACCATATTTCCATTCTCATTTACATACCATTTAATAACATAAACGCCAATATCCACACGGTTCTGTTCTAATGCAAGTACATCTATCTCATCAAGATTAAGATCAGATAAACCATCCGAGGAATCTCCATATTTCAAATGTAATTTATAACGTCTACTAGCGCTTAGTGATTCAGTATATTCATAATCTAGAATTATGCTACTAGTAAAATTATTATTGTAATATGTAATATGACTATCATAACAATCACCTGAGTCCATTAATGTTGTGAAATAATTACTAAAGACAGTTACAATATCACAATTAACTGTTGCAAAATCACGATAGCCTGGCCTCAGCCTAATTTCTGGCTCAGTTGTGAACATATAATCTCTGATATGCCAAGGACCATAATTACTATTCTTCTTAAATTCACCACTTACCTCACATCCATATCCTAAAGGTGTAGTGTCTTGTACATCAGGGGTACCATCATTATCGTCATCATTATCACAATAATTATCGTCACCATCACCATCTGTATCATCATCTAATCCATTCAAATCGCCATCTCCGTCCATATCTAAATCTTCATCATTAGAAGTACCATCACAATCATCATCATCTTCATCACAGCAAGACGAACAGTTTCCTCCCCATGTACTTGGCCAATCACCCAAGGATGTGCCAAATCCACCGGGTGTTGGATCTCTTCCATCCGCTGTCCCATCATTGTCATCATCATCATCGTTTGCATTACTTATCCCATCTCCATCAGCGTCAGGATCATCTTCATTTGGTGTTCCGTCTCCATCAGAATCACACCCGCAATCTTCCGCGCAATCGCAATCG
>WJKE01000008.1 GCA_014729275.1 Candidatus Peregrinibacteria bacterium
GATCAGTATCATTCTTAAAATTAATGCATTATTCTTTTTAGCGAGATAATAAGCAATTAGCGGTTCAGGTCCAAATGGGATCTGTTTTGCCTTTTTAATATAGTTTGTAAGATAATTTTCGATTCCTTTTTCCAGTTCAATAAAATTTTTTTCTTTTTCAAAGTGTGCGTATCCTTCTTTAATCAGGTCTGAGTAGGGTGTTGCGCTCATTTCGTCCGTAAATTCTGCGAGTGTGCCGTTATAAGCGGAAAGGAATTTTTTATAAGGAATAGAACCTCTCCAAAGAAGAGCAATTTTAAATAGGTGCTTATTTTTATTTTGGCTTCTCATTCTGAAGAATAGTCGAATGTTTGTTAGATCGATTAAAGTTTTAACATACTTAATAAGGAAGCCGTTTTTGGAATGAATAGCTGTCATGTAGATTGCCTTTATTAATTTTTGGTCCAGATAAAGGTCAATTACTTGCGGTTTTTTTCCTTCTTCTTCAAAAAGCTTCTTACATTTTTTGATTTTCTCTTTAATCATCTCCTCCATTTTTTCGTCCAAACCAAAGGCAGCCGATTCTTCATCAAAAATAAATTTTCTAAGTGCCTCCGGGGCAATTGCACCAAGCGGGCTAATCAGATCTTCAATATCTTCATAACTTTTTCCACCCAATAATGCTTTAAGCATGGTTTTTATGTTGTGAAAATCATAACTGAACCAAAGTATGTTAAGCACATTTTTATCCGGGCAGATTTTGTCGAGTGTTTGTTTAATTTCTACAATTCCTTCATTAATTACTTTTTGAAATTTTGCAGGATCTGTGATGCCCTCCGTATTATCCGAGTAGTCAAATTCGTTTAAAATTTTAAAGGCATCGTTTGCGTTAGATGCCAACACCATTCGATCAACTTCGTTATCGTTAAGGAGCATTGTTTCAAGTGTGCGGATTAGTGCGACACTATATGCATAATTTTCCTTTTTTGTTGGTGCAGTTGTAATCATTTAAAATAGTAGTTTATTAATTTTGATTTCCAGCTCGTCACGAAGAAAGCTATAAATAATGGTTTCAAAAGAATTATCTATTTCAACCCTGGAAGTTTTTATAATTACTCCTCCTTTAATGTCTGCGGCAGTTTCTGAAAGCATGTAGGATTTTCCGGATGCTTTAATTGCAGTAGCTGTTTGACTTTCTTTGCCTTTTGCCGGAATTACAACAATATTTTCTCCTTTAAGATCAATTTTGTTAAGGATTTCTGTAAGAATTGCTTCGTAATTTCCGCTTTTTGCCAAAGCATCAACAGCTTTAGAAAGGGCATCTTCAATAACAGTTCTTTTTGCTTCAAGCATTTGATTTTTAGATTCTCTTTCTGCAAGAGACGCAGCTTTTTCAAGAAGTTTTGCACTTTTTTCTTCAATTCTTTCGTGTAGATCTTTATCGAGAGCCTTTTGTTTGTGAGCATATTCTTCTCTTAAAGCTTCTTTTTTTGCCTCAAATTCTTCTTTAAGTTTAGAGATTTTTTCCGCAGATTCTTTTTCGATTTTTTCTAAAATATCATTTATAGCCATGGTGATTTTATTATGCTAATTATTTTCTTACTAAGATCTCTGTTAGAAAAGGAACAGAGACCTAAAGTAAAACTATAATCCGCTAAAGAATAATAGTAATGCGCTTATCAGGAATCCAAGTACCGCGTATGTTTCTACCATCGCGGATAGTACGATTGCTTTACCCATTTGAGAAGCATCTTTTGCCAGCATGTTCATACCCGCAGCAGATACTTTTCCCTGGTGAATACCTGAGAATAGGCAAGAAAATCCACATGGGAAGCATGAGAAAAATAGTTGCCATCCTTGTGCAGCTGTTAAATCCGCGGGGGTTCCACCCAGAATTCCGGTGAACAGAAGGATCAGGAATCCAACCAGAAATCCGTAGATACCCTGTGTACCGGGTAGAGCTTCCAGTACAAGCACTTTACCGAATTTTTCAGGATGCTCGGTTACAACACCGGCACCGGCTTGTCCGGCCACTCCTACACCGTATGCTGATCCCAGACCTCCAAGCACTACAGCTACTGCTCCTCCTGCAATTGCAAGTGCCAGACCAAGTTCTTCCATATTATTTTTGGGTTATAAATTTAATTGTTTTTAACGTATATATATTTAGTTTTTTTGCTGAATGGTTTAAAGCCCTTTCCACCTCCTTCAAGGAATTTTCCAAAGAACTCTACAAATTGTAGACGACCTGAGTGGATGAATGATCCAAGGGTGTTTACAACAAGGTTAAAGATGTGGCCCCCAATTAGTACCAGGATCATAAAAATCCATCCTACATAAGGAATTAGATCCGCCATAAGTGCTGCTATAATGTTTACTGCAAGACCGATAATGGCTGTTGATAGTCCTAAAGCAAGAAGACGTGAATAGGAAAGTACATCACTTAGATATCCAACCAGATTGTAGAGGCTTAGCACTCCAAAAATCAATTTTGCGATGGGGTTCTTTTTGTCTCGTGCCTGAGTAAAAACGATAATTGCTGCTGCAAGATAAACCCAGTAAAGCCCCACTGTTTTAAGGCTTTCGGGTAGAACATTAAGCGCAGCTAATACCGCAAATCCGATAGCTGTGAGAATAAAAGGCCATGGCGCATAGTCAAGTAGTGCATCTTTTTTGGAACCGTGTTTATATTCATGGAAAAATTTTATGAAGGTTCCAAGTAATATTTGAATGTATCCGAGAGCTAGTGAAAGGATTAATACTTTAAGTGGATCCTTGATAACATTGAATTGTTGTAACAAGAAAGCTTTTTCGCCGTTCGCATCTACAGTTGTGAAGATTTCAGGAACCTGGTCGGGCGTAATCGAGAACCATCCTCCAAAAACTCCACCAACTATGAATGTTACGATCCCACCGTACATAAGTAGTTTAACCAGTTTTTTTGTGCCTTCGGGCAGCTTGAACAGTTTTAATGCCAGGGCTGTTGCTGTGAACATAATTAGTCCGTAACCTGCATCGGTTAAACATAGCGCGAAAAATATAATAAAGAATATTGATAAATAGGGTGTGGGGTCGACTTCGTTATGTAGCGGAAGTCCGTAAATATCGGTTACCGACTCGAATGGACGCATAAAACTTGAATTTTTAATAATTACCGGTGGAGTTTCTCCTTCATCAGGTTCAATTTCTGTTATTTCAATTTCGTTTGTGATGTCTTCAAGAATTCCTTTTAGTTTTTTTAGATTAATTTTTGGCACCCATCCTTTAATAATAAAACTGTAATCGGTGTTGCCGATTTTTTTCATTTCTTCGTATCGCTCTTGTTCCCAAGTTAAATAATCGTGAACTATATAAAGATCTTCGATTTTATTTGCTAATTTTTTAAGTTTAGCTTCCTCCTTTTTAATGGTTTGTTCGTGTCCGGCCATTTCTTTTTTTAAAGTGGTTAGGTAGTCTGAAAGGCTGCCTTCTGCATTTGAAGGGAATTCAACTGCTTGATACTTAATTCGGCTAATCAATGAGTTGAATTCTTTTTGTTGATCTTTAAGGTAAATAAAGTAAATATAGTGATTTTTTTCGTCCTTACTAACAATTTCGTAGTTGAATTTGGATTCCTTCAGTTCTTTAATAGAGTCGGAAGGTATTATGCCTGCAGAAAACATTGCAGTATCGGATCCACCAATGTTTTCGAGCTTGATTTTTAGATTTTCGAATGGTGTAAGGCTGCTTAATTCCATCTCTAGAGTAGCAATTGCATTAACGGCTTTTACTTTTTTGTCTTCAATTTCCTGGCATTCTTCTGTTATGGATTTAAAATCGATTGATGATCCTTTTTCGCGGACTTCTTTTTCCGTAAGAGTCAGGGGGCCTTCAAATATGCTCCTTGAGCGGGCATAAGGAGCTAGAGTTTTTATAGCATATTCAATATTTGCGATGTTGAGGTCCAGTTTTTGAAGTGCGGAAATTATTTCCCTGGTCTCTTTTTCGGTTTTAAGTTCTTCTGTGAGGTCATTTATTTCGAGTGTTCCGGCATTTTGCAGGGCATCAAGTATGCGTGATTTATGTTTGGAGATGCCTATAAGCTGTATTTTTTGAGTTTTGGCGACGGCCATAGGAAGTTTGAGTTTAAAATTATGATTTGAGGTATTCCAATGAAAAATTAACTATGGATTTTACTGCTTCATCCATTTTTCCTTTTGAGTCGGATAGAAGTTTGTTTTTATCTTTCTCTGCAGTTGCCATTTGTGATTTGAATATTTGAGATGCTTCTTCTTTTACAGTTTCCAGCTTTTTTAAGCCCTTTGACCTAATGTCGTTCTCAAGTTTTCGGGTTTCTTCTTCAAGTGTTGCTTTATAATTTTCGAGCTTTTTATTTTCTTCCTTTAATGAGTCTTCATATTTTTTTTGAGCTTCTTTTTCGGCTTTTTTTATAAGTAGAATGGGGTCGTCATTTTTTGTCATAAGTTCAAGTTTAAAATTTTTCCGCAAAGATGTTAGTAATGAATTGGAAAAATGTCAATGCTTAAAAGCTCTAAAATAAGATAATTCTAAGCAATCGGCTTGACATTGGCAGGTAAGCTTGCGATATCTATAAAATTTGTTCTGGCTAGGGTGGGTAAAATGTTGGTTATTACCTTTCCGTAGTCTTTTTCAGTGAGTCTGGGGTCTAAAATATATACTTGTTTTGATTGCTTTGGTGATAATTTTAGTCGATCGATGATTTTTTTGAGCATTTTTGCGGATAGAGGTAGTGAAAAATCCATAAATTCGTTGGGGAATTTTTTTCCCGCGGTCATGATGTATGGATTTGACGGTGGCGCAAACGGAATTTTTGAAATTATCAGGTTCTTAAAATCAAGGTTTGGGTCTAATTTTTCCCATGAATAGGGGGTGGTTATGAGTAAAGAATTTGCGGGATTTTCTTTATATTGTTCGCTTATTTTTCCTATTGAGCCTGTGCGTTGTGAGATTATTGAGGTTTCCGGCAGAAGTCCTGAAAGTTCAAGGGTGAAATATTCCATTTGGGCCTTGGAATTAATGAGGAATGCGGTTTCACCTTTTTCTTGTTGAAGGAATTTGATGAGTTCGGGTGATATTTTTTCGGGATCAGTGTTTTCTATAATAAAAATTTCCAGGTCTTCTCTTTTGGTGGTGAAATTCTTGAACTTAATGTCCTCGTTTAGGTTTAGGAATTTTTTCGAAAACTCTCCATCATCATTTAGATCAAGATTGTTTCCTATAATAAGGGGTGTTTTTGATTTATCCAGAATTTTGTCCATTTCGGGCTTAATATTGTAAGGAGATTTTTTAAATATTGGATTTCCATTGTGATCTTTTTCAATAAAAACAAGATTGTCATTAATTTGAGGATTTTTAAATATTTCGTGCATTTCCTTTAAGTGGCTTTTCCAGGTTTGAAGATGTCCGAGTATGGAGTCATCCATTAATTCAATAAGGTTTTTGGATTCTTTAATAAGTTGGTTGATGGAATTAATCACATCATTCCACTCTTTTGAGCTTATATTAAAATTGTCTGCTGTGCATCTATCCGTATATTTATTTTTGTCATTTTGCTTTTCGTGGAGAATACCAATCAGACCAAACAAAATTGTTGCCTTTGAAAGTAATGTGTCAATTATTTGATTTTCGGGGAATAATTCTTTCAATTCTTTAAGTGGCGCCGTGAATTTTTCTATATTTAGAAAGATTGACTGCGAGTAATATAGGGTTTGGGCAAAATTGTCTATGTCGATGATTATTAGTTTGTCTGCTTCGATGGGGGAATTGATAATGTATTCATGGGTGCATATTGTGCAGGCGGCTTTTTCTTTTTCGTGTGCTTTTTTTAGGAAGGTTTCTTCTTCTTGGACTGTTATTTGTGGGTCAGCGTTGATTTTGTAGATTACTTTTTTTTCGTCGTGAATTAGGGCGAGCTCGCTTAAGAGCCCTGTAGCGGTGTGATCTTTCCAAATTAATATTTTTAATAGAGCGCTAATTTCCGCTGGACTGTAGACTTCTTTTTTTTCAAATTTATTTAGGCGAGTGATTGAAAGGTAATTTTCGGGAGTGTCGAGTTTTGCAATTGTGTCCGGGAGTAGAGATATAACTTTTTTGAATAGCCTGTGGGGAAGTGAGATAAAATCGTTTTTTTCTATTTTTTTGCTGAGAATTTCGGAGAGCCTGGCGTAGGGGCCTGGAATATCTATTAAGGTTGATTCTTTGAGTTCCAGAATTTTTTTATGGATGTTTTTTTCCAGGCTGGATTTTTCTGATTCTTCTTTATATGTATCGATTTTGCAATCCTGTTTATGCGGTTTCAGAGTTTTAAAGAAATGCTTTAGGTCCCATTCGGATTTTTGTGAAAGATCTTTGAGCTTGTTTAACAGTTCTTCCGGGAGACATTCGAATTTTTTTTGTAACTCTAAAAATAATTCCATTGCCGCAATTGAGTCGTCTAGGGCGCGGTGTTTGTCTTCGTGTTTGAGGTGGAAGATTTTTGATAGAATTTCCAAACTGTAGCTTGGGAGTGAAGGTACTAAAATGCTTGAGAGTATGTGCGTGTCGAATAAGGGGTTTGATATTTTTACGCCGTTTGCCTCCAGAAAACCAATGTCGAATTGTATGTTGTGGCCAATTATTGGAAGAGAGCCTATGAAATTTTGAACTTCGTCGATTTTTTCTTCGAAATGGGGGGCGTCTTTAAGATCTTCGTCCTTAATATTTGTAATGTGAGTGATTAATTGGGGGAGCGTTAAGTCCGGGTTAACGAAAAATTGTAAGCGTTCTGAGATGCCATTTTTATCGAATTTAACTGCACCAAATTCTATTATTTTGTCTTTATCTGGTGAGAATCCTGTGGTTTCGAGGTCTAGGGATATATACATGAAATCATCCTATATGAATCTTTGGGTATTGCCAAGACGGCTTTGAGCTATAAAATAAACTAAAGACCTGTCGAGCGTATGTTTTTGACTTATTTTTACAGGTAGATATAATTATATGATTTCGATTAAAACAGTAGAACAAATTGGTCCTTAAAAAACCAAAAACAAAAATCAAAATCTCTATCAGCAATGATAGATGAGGGAAGCAA
>WJKE01000091.1 GCA_014729275.1 Candidatus Peregrinibacteria bacterium
TTACTGCGGGCCCGAAGATGAAATTAAGGTTTTGGTTTACAATTTTACTGATGAAAATAAGGAGATTGTGCGTGGCGAAAAGATTGCGCAAGGTGTTTTTGTGCGGATCGATAAATTTGAATGGGAGGAAGTTGAGGAAATAGATTCTGAAAGCAGAGGAGGTTTTGGGAGTACGGGTGGATATAGTTAAATTTCATCGGTGAAATCCTTCTACTTTCGTGCTATAAAAGAACCATGAAAAAAGGTAAATTTATTACAATTTACGGAATCAATAATATCGGCAAGTCAACTCATGCCAAAATTTTGGTTGAGAAGCTTAAGGAGCAGGGACATAAAGCTGTTTACGTGAAATATCCTGTTTATGATGTTGAGCCGTCTGGCCCTTACATAAATAAAATTCTGCGCGGAGGAAGTGAGCAACAAATCTCTGAAGAAGAATTTCAGATGTGGTATGCAATTAATCGTTACCAGTTTCAGCCACAAATCCAAAAATATATTGATGAGGGCTACACAATTATTGCTGAAGATTATAGGTTTACGGGAATTGCCTGGGGAATGGCAAAAGGTCTTCCTGAAAACTGGGTTACCGATCTTAATTCACGCATGATTGAAGAGGATCTTGTAATTATGTTTGAGGGCAACCGCGACCTATCTGCAAAAGAAAAAACTCATGTTCATGAGCAAAACGATGAGCTTGCTGAAAAGTGCGAGCAGGTGCACAATTATCTTGCAAAAAAATACAACTGGAAACGCGTCGAAGTTCAAACTAAAATTGAGGATACAGCTGCATTAGTATGGAAAATTGTTGAAGAGTGGTTGACCTTTTAAATAAGCGGATATATATTGTTTACCGTACCTATAAACTTTCAATCAAATGCCAATTTTAGATGGCCGTAAAGTATCGAAGGAAATCCTTTTAAAACTTAGGGCCGATGTCAGCAGAATGGAGATGGATAACATCACTCCGAAACTTTGTGTAATTATGGTGGGAAAGAATCCTGCTTCTTTGTCTTATATAAGGCAAAAACAAAAGGCCTGCGCATTTACCGGTATTGCCTGGGAACAGTTTGACTATGAAACTGATGTAACTACAAATGAACTAATTGATAAAATTCAGGAACTGAATGAGGATGATAGTGTTCATGGAATTTTGGTTCAGCTTCCTCTTCCGGAGCATATTTTTACTCCAAATGTAATTCGAGCTATTGATCCTAAAAAAGATGTTGATGGATTTACTGCTTATAATTTGGGAAAGATGTTTTTATCTACGGATTTTGAGGATTTAGCGCCTTGTACTCCTCTTGGTGTGATTCGCATGCTTGAGTTTTACAATATTCCAATTAAAGGGCAGGAAGCAGTTATTGTGGGGGCCAGTAATATTGTTGGGAAACCGCTTTCCACTATGTTTTTGAATAGAAATGCTACAGTAACTACCTGCCATATTCATACTAAGGATCTTAAATATCATACTTCTCGTGCTGATATTTTGTGTGTTGGTGTGGGAAAACCTGATTTAATAAAAGAAGATATGGTTAAAGAAGGTGTTGTTGTTGTGGATATTGGAGTGAATCGAATGCCGGATGGCAGCCTACAAGGTGATACAGATTTTAAAAAAATTAATAAAAAAGCTTCTTACATAACACCTGTACCAGGCGGCGCAGGTCCTATGACTGTTGCGTGTTTGATGGAGAATACTGTCAAAGCCGCTAAACGTATCAATAACTATAAATAATTATGTGCGGAGTCGTTGGAATCTACGGTCACCAATACATTGCTCAAGATGTATATGACGGCCTTGTCACTCTACAACATAGGGGCCAGGATGCTGCGGGAATGGTAACTTTTGATGGATCTTTCCATCAGCAAAAGGGACTGGGGCTTGTGAAAGATGTTTTTCATACAAGACATATGAAACGTCTTACGGGTTATGCGGGTATTGGTCATACACGGTATGCCACAATCGGCAAGGGGTCGCCTGATGAGGCTCAGCCATTTCTTGGACAGTCGCCTTATGGTGTGGTTTTGGCACATAATGGAAATTTGTTTAATGCACCCGTGTTGCGGCAGGAAATATTTGAGAAGGATAGGCGTCTTGTTAATTCGGACAGTGATGCAGAAGTACTATTAAATCTTTTCACCAAGAATCTTGCAAAAAATATGAATGGCACTCTTAAACCGGAAAATGTTTGGAGAGCAATTGCGAGCGTTTTTGATAGAGCAAAAGGAGCATATAGCGCGGTTTCGTATATTGCAAAGAAAGGTTTTGTGGCTTTTCGGGATCCGCATGGAATTCGTCCTTTATTATTTGGTAAGAGGGAAGATGGCCTAACTACAACTTATATTTTTGCTTCTGAGTCTGTAACTTTGGATATTCTCGGATTTGAAATTATTGGTAATGTAGGACCGGGAGAAGCTGTTTTCATAGATGAAAAAGAGCGAAAAGTTTATCGTGAAAAAATTGCACATAAAAAACATACACCTTGTATTTTTGAATATATTTATTTTGCGCGTCCGGATTCTATGCTTAACGATGTGTCTGTTTATCATTCAAGAATTCGAATGGGGAAAAAATTATCTGACCAGATTAAAAAGGCGAAGCTTGATATTGATGTTGTGATGCCTGTGCCGGATTCATCCAGGACTGCTGCTTTGGCAATTGCGGATGAACTTGATATTAAGTATCGTGAAGGTTTGGTTAAGAATCGTTATATTGGCCGAACTTTTATAATGCCGGGGCAGAAAGTACGAAAAAAATCGATTCGTTATAAATTAAATCCAATGCCGCATGTAATTAAGGGTAAAAAAATTCTTTTAATCGATGACAGTATTGTTAGAGGAAATACTTCCAGAAAAATTGTTCAAATGATGCGTGATGCTGGAGCTGAAAAGGTTTACTTTGCTTCTTATTCACCTCCTGTAATTAGCCCTTGTCTTTACGGCATTGATATTCCAACTCACGAGGAGCTTATAGCAGCCAACAATACTATTGAGGGAGTTTGTAAATTTATGGATGCGGACAAGCTATTTTATCAAACTGTTGATGATATGTTTGATGCCTGCATTAAGGAAGCTGATGATCTAAGTGACTTTTGTATGGCTTGTTTTGATAAAAAGTATAAAACAGGTGATATTGATGAAGAGGTTTTAAAACTCAATGCTTCAAGCAGAACTAACGATAAAGCATGCGGGCGAATTGAGGATGATGAATTGGACAACGCTCCTGCCTCACAACAAAATTTAGTTTAATTAATATTTAATGATCATGAAAAAGATTCTTTTGATTGGTAATGGTGCCAGAGAACATGTAATGGCTGAAACTCTTAAAAATAGTCGGCATGGCGTTGAGCTTTTTGCAGTAGGTAAAACCAAGAATCCCGGAATAGCGGATTTGTGCGAGGAATATATGTTGGCGGATGTTTGTGATGAGGATTCTATTCGCGAATTTGCTAATCGAGTACGTCCGGATATGGCTGTAATTGGGCCTGAGGCTCCGATTGCTGAGGGAATTACTGATATGCTTTTGGAAAATGGAATTAAGAGTGCTTCTCCGCTTGCTTCTGTTGGTCGGTTAGAAACTTCTAAATCTTTTGCGCGTGATCTTCTTACAAAATATAAAATTCCGGGAAATCCTAAGTATAAAGTTTTTTTTAATGAGGATGGTTTATCTGATATTTTTGATGAGCTAGGTGACGATTTTGTTGTAAAAGCTGATGGGCTTAAAGGTGGTAAAGGTGTAAAGGTTTCCGGTGATCATTTGAATGGCAAGGAGGAAGGCATGAATTATGCTCGTGAATGCCTTGAGGAGGCTGGACGAGTTGTTATTGAAGAAAAACTGGTTGGCCAGGAGTTTAGTTTAATGTGTTTTTGCGATGGGCAAAGTATTTCGGCTATGCCATGTGTTCAGGATCATAAAAGAGCGTACGAGGGAGATAAGGGACCAAATACCGGTGGAATGGGTTCGTATTCTGCGCCCGACCATTTACTTCCTTTTTTAAGTAACAAAGATGTAAATGAGGCATTTTATATTAATGAGCGCGTTCTTGAGGCTATCTACAAAGAAACTGACGCACATTTTAAGGGCGTGATGTATGGGGGATTTATATTAACGAAAAACGGGGTTAAACTTATTGAATATAATGCCCGATTTGGTGACCCTGAGGTTATGAATGTGCTGCCTCTTCTAAAAACTGATTTTGTTGATGTTTGTGATGCAATTATTAATGATTCGTTGGATGAGTTAGAGCTTGAATTTGAGCATAAGGCGACTGTTTGTAAGTATGTTGTGCCGGAGGGGTATCCGGATAATCCTGTAAAAAATGAGCAGGTAAATGTTTCTGAAGAAATTTTAACTAATGAGCCGGGTTTAAAGCTTTATTATGCTTCTGTGGATGAACGTGATGACGGACTTTATTTGGCTGGATCACGTGCTTTGGCATTTGTTGGTATTGCTGAAACTATTGAAGAGGCTGAGGCAAAGGCTCAAAAAGCTGTAGAGTCTGTGAAAGGCCCTGTGTTTTTCCGTAAGGATATTGGAACCAGGGAATTAATTGATTCTAAGATTGAAATGATGAATAAGATCCGAGGAGTTTAAGTTTTGCGACTCGGCTTTCGACCATTTTTAGAGTTTTTGCAATTTTGGATTCTTGCGGATTACCTTCAAAATCCAGATAAAAAATGTAATCTCCATAAATTGCCTTTGTGGGCCTTGATTCAATTTTTGTAAGATTAACTCCTGCATCGGCAAAAATTTTAAATATTCCGGCAAGTGTACCCGGGGAATCTTTATCAAAGTGAAATGCTATTGAAGCGTGAGTATCGGTTTTTTGTGGGATAGATTTCCCCTTTCTAATAACAATAAATTCTGTTGAGTTTTTGTTATTGTCCTCAATGTTTTTGCTTAGGCATTTTAGGCCAAGGCGAGAAGCTGCCTGCTCATTTGCAATTACAGCCAGATTCCGATTATTTGTATTTATAAGTCGCTCTAAAGCTGCAGATGTTGACGAGTATTGCAGGCGTTCGCTTTTGGGAAAATGCTTGCGTAAATACTTTTTGCATTGGTTTAAAGCCTGGGAGTGTGAAATAACTGTTTTAATATCCTTGGCTTTTGTTTGGGGCAATGCAATTAAACAGTGGTGAATGGGAATACTGAATTTTTTGCATATGTGCACATTATTTTTAAAAAGCGAGTCGATAGTTTCTCGCACGGTTCCGTGAAGGCTGTTTTCAATCGGGCATATCCCCTCTTTTACCCGGCCTTTTTTTACCAGATCAAATACTTCCTCAATGGTTTGTGTGAAAAACTTGTTTGTATTGGGGGCATATGTTTCTGCTGCCAATTCTGAAAAGCTGTTTTTGGGGCCAAGTGTGGCTAAATCGGTTTTCTTTGGCTTGATCGAGCTATCTTTATGTGAGGCCCTTCTATTTTCTATCATTTTATCTATGAGAATTGAGCTTTCTTTATATGCCTCTTTATTAAAGCTTTTAAATTCTTTGAAGTTTGTATCGAAATATTTTATGAATGCATTAAGGTCCTTTTTTTGAACAATATTAAACAATTTTTCGATTGATTTAAGGTAAGATCTTAGAACTTTTGGATTGTTGCGATTTAAAATCTGCATATTTCCGTAGAGGTTTGAATCCTGATTTAAAAGCCGTCCGGCCAGCTCAATTTTTAGTTCGGAAGCCAGGGATGTATATTTCAGGATTTTTTTTAAAGGAAGATCCAATTCTCTTAGGCAGTCCATGAAGGCAATATCTGAAAAATGGATTAATGCCTGAACAATGCTCATTGTTTTATCATGTTCAGATGGACTCATTTTAGAAAGCTTTACTCCATTTTCTTTTAAGAATTTTTGCATCCATTTGCTCCATTTGCCGGAGCGGGGTGTTTCGCAAATTATTATTCTCTGCCCCGGAACGGGGTTAGATTCTCCAAACATGGGATGCATGCCCATAACTTCACATTTTCCTTTTAGCATCTCTTTTATTGGCATTTCTTTTAAGGACGAAAGATCCATTATTGCGCAGTGGGGTTTTATATGAAATAAAACTTTGTTTATTACATCGCGGGTTTTATCGAGCGGTACAGAAATAATTGTTATGTCGCTTGTTTCGGCCAGTTTTTTATTTGTTAATTTCGTGTTTTTGTCTGAAATCCGCACTTTAATTCCTTTGTCATGGAAAAAGGAGGCCATAAGCCTCCCCATTTTTCCTTTTCCTCCAATTATTCCAATTATCGGTTTCATTTTTTCTTAGCTTTTTTTGCAGCTTTATCAA
>WJKE01000092.1 GCA_014729275.1 Candidatus Peregrinibacteria bacterium
AGTTTGAGCTTCAGCAAAAAACTTAAGCCAAACCAGGTAATACCCATCATTCATATTTATAGAAAGAATATCATCAAGAGAAAGTAACTCAGATTCCTGTGAATATTGAGGCGCAAAAGAATTCACTCCATCCTGCACCCAAACAGAACTCACTCTATTATAACAATTAGCCAAAGAAGCTCGTAAATCACCACTTGAACTAAAAGCCATTAAATGCCACCCGCTAGAAATAGGATTCAAATCGTTAGAACCGGTTAAAGCTGAAGGCATTTCAGTTGCCGGCATAATTCCGTTCTCCTTATTAATAGAGTAGCTATCGGAACAAACAAGAGTGAAGCCATCTTCAGCTTCAACAAAATAAGAGTCCAGTTCATCCTCACTTACAAGCTCAGTATCTTTAAACTGACCTTCAGGATAAGTGAAAAAATTAGAAGCGCTTGTATCATAATAAGCAATCAAACACTTTAAAGATTTATCTTCCGGAACGATATCATTAGCAATCGTCTGAAAACTAACTCTTTCAGAAGAATGATAATGATTTACGCCGGAATTTTGCTCCCAAACATCAGAGAAAGCAGAAGTTCGGGTAAGATCCTCATCCGTAAATTCAAGATAAGTTCCGGTACCAATAAATCCCTGAACCCCGGCAGTACCAAGGGATAGGGAAGGCGGCTCTTCAATAGTTGTTCTAAAGAAGAAGTAATAAACCGCGCCTCCAAGTAAAGCCAGAACGGCGAGCCCTAGCAGCACATACAATAAGGTGCGTGATTTTCCATTATTTTCCTCAGGCTTGTTTTCGCCCGGAGGAGTAATCCCTTCTACAGGATTAAAGTCTTCATTTTGCATATTATTTGTTTATGTTTAGATTTTTATGTTTTAACTACATTCCTACATACGCATCTTCATCAGAAACGCCGCCTAATGTTGATTGAACCCATTCTCCATTTTGGCATATATATCTGAAACCAGTAGGAGACTGATCGAAAAAATCTCCATCAGTTATACACTCCTTCCATATATTGTTGTAACAAAGGTATGAATTGTTTAATTCAATATCAAAGGTATCCCCAACACATTCAACCCACTCTCCATCTACATAAAGCCAAGCAGGATCATCTACAGGTCCAGCAGGATAATAATCCTCTGAAGTAGAAGAAGTATTAGAAGAAGTCGTTGACGAAGCTTCCAATTCAGTCCAGGATCCGCTATCACAGAAAAACTTTCTTCCGGTAACCGGGTCCACAGTTGTAAACGTTCCTCCATATTCAGAACATTCCTGCCACCTTAAGAAACTTGAAGCGGCATCAGTACAAAGATATGATCCAAAAATTTCACCTCTATATATAGGAACACACTGTCTCCACATATTTAAATCACATACATATCTTGAATCATCCTTGGTTAACTCTGAGGAAATATCGCAGAGATACTTATCCTTCAGATAAGTAATTGCTTCATCAATACAAGTCATAGCATCACCAAGGTTTTCTCCACCCCATCCACAAACAAGAACTGCTAAGTAAACATCATAGGTAGGAATATCGGTAATCATTGTTTCCTTACAGTATTCAATGTAGTCAGTCCTTTCATCAACATTATCCAATAAACACTGTGTGAAAGGTTCACTGATATTAATCTCACTCCAGGACTCACCATCACAAACGTGATCCTCCCGTATCATTCCCACTCTTTGGTCATAACACGCAATTAATGCACAATTATCAGGATTCTCCTCGCTACCGCTACATGAACAAATATATTTTTGATTAATATCATCAAGCTCTCCTTCAATTGAAGGAGTACAAACAAAATTTCTAATTATTAGAAGCCGCTCATCAATACATTGAGCAACTTTATCAACGTCACCTTCATTATCTTCAGATAAAGTACACGCAAGAACAGCTACAGCCATATCATATTCTTCATCTGGTGAAAGGTATTGCATACATGCATCCAAATCAAAATCTACAATATAACATTGAACAAAATCTGTTTGAGGTTCGTAACCGCCGCCACCGGTAACATCTCCAGGATTAGACTGGCCGATTGCTGACAAGTAGTCACCAAGGAGTGCCAAGAATAATTCATATGCAGCCTCAGCACCAAGATAATTGTTAAATGCGCTAGTTTTAAGATCTGTAGCAGTTACTACTAGATCTAAAGCAGTTTCGAGTGTTTCCTGAGCGGAATTGTAAGCGGCAAGTGCACTGTCATACATATCCTGAGCCTCAGCAAGTGTATCCGCATTGTTAACTTGTGCCACATAGTTATTAACTGTATCGACCATATCCACAAGTTCTGAATAAAGATAATCAACTTCATCAGCAATTTCTTCAGCTTGAAGCGCATCAGTATTAGCAGCATCAGCGTAAGCCGCAATATTTTCAACCTGGGCAATAAGATCAGCTTCGGTTACAGTTGCGCTCGAACCTGTTGCAAAATCATAAGTTTTACCTGAGTAAGTATCTATAAGAGATTTTTCGAATGTTTCTATAGAAGTGCTGGTATCTATAGGTTGTATCGCAGTTGGCTGCTCAGTAGAGAATGAATCTATCGAAGTGTCACGAGTAGGAGTAGTAACTCCATCCAACAATCCTTGTGCAACAACACTTGCGTAAAGGTTATCAAAAAGTTGAAGAGTATTTGATGTAATGCCGTTACCTTCAAGAATAGCCTCAGCTCCTTGAACTAGTGCCAACGCATCAGTTGCGTAAGCTCTAGCTAAAGTTGCAGCATTTCTAGCAGAAACCTTAGCAGTATCCATTGAATCTACAAGCAGTAAAGCTTCTTCGTATAATGAGGAAAGGCTCGATTGAACCTGAGCAATTTGCTCGGTTTCATCTACTTCCGGTTCTGGAACTTCTACCCAAATACCATCCTCAGAACAGTAGTAAGCTCCGTCTGTGCTTTCATCACCAGTTAAAGGACCCTCACATGTTAGATATGTTCCATCAGCCTGGCAAAGCCCGGTAGAATCAGGGCTTAAAGAATCGACATCAGTACATTCAGTTTCTTCAGTTTCTTCAGTTTCTTCAGTTTCTTCATCAACAGGAGCAGTATATTCCACCCACTCACCGGAAACGCACGAATACGTTTCGGCAGCATTCAGTTCATCTTCAACGTCACATTCATTCCAAATTCCACTATCACAAATATATTTTCCGTCTGTGCTAACATCTTCTTCTGTGAATGCATCACATTGTATCCATTCACCATCTTCAGAACAGTATTTTGTAAAATTATTATTAACTTCATCCTGAGTTGGGTCGCATGCTTCCGGTTCACCTTCACCCTCTTCGCCACCTTCCTCAGCATCGAGCAGGTCGCAGCTTCCAGTATCACCCTCCAGTTTAAACCAAACCATGTGGTAATCAGGGTTCATTGTAAGCGCCATAGCATCTTCAAGAGTAATTAAATCTTCCTGAAACTCTTTCCCCCAAATTTTTTCATAAGAATTATCTCCATCCTGAACCCATATAGCAGAAATTCGATTTCTACAGTTAGAAGTTGTAACAGCCAAATGGTTAGAGCTAGAAAGCGCAGTTAAGTTCCATCCAGCAACTACTTCATTTAAATCAAGAAGACCATTGGCTGGTGCAGCACTCGCATGAAGAACATTGTTTTCAGTATTCATCTCGTATGATTCAGAACATACCAAAATCATCCCTCTATTCGCTTTAACGTAAGTTGATTCAAGATTTCCTTCCTCAACAAGTAAAGTGTTGCTAAATTGTCCAACCGGATATGTGTAAAACTGACCTTCAAGAGGAGAATATTGAGCTAGAAGACACTTAAGATCAGTATCCTTAGGCTTAATATCGTTTAGAACAGTCTGCCAATCTACTTCATTTTCATCCCAAGATGAAAAATGGAAGAACTGAACACCAGCATCAATTTCATCTGTTGAAGTGAATGAAGCTGTTCGAGCAAGATCTTCTTCAGTAAATTCAAGATAAGTCCCTGTACCAATAAATCCCTTAAAGGCTGATGAGCCAAGATCAAGAGATGGGGGATACTCAGTGCTATCCTGTAAGAAGAAATAATAACCGGATACAGCTAGAATAACTAACAAAACCGCACCAGCTAAAAGTTTTAGGCCGGTTTTTTTCTTAAGGATATTGCCGCTTTTATTTTGTTTTTTATTAGCGGGAAGAAATGAATTTTCCATGGTATTTTTTGTTTTTATTTTTTATGATTTTGATGATAAAAATATATTTAAAACATTATATTATTATAGCATTTTAGAGCGAGCATAGCAAGCTAAATGTTTCGATACAGCTCAAGATTTTGCAAAATAAAAAAAATAGTGATATTAAGTAAAATGCATTAATCAATTTTTTTATGCCTGATGAAACTACAAATACATCTCCAAATTCGACTGTAAATACACCTGAAGGGGCTAGTCCTGCAGCAGAGCCACAATCAGCGCCGGCAAAGCCACAATCAGCACCGGCAGAGCCGCAATCAGCACCGGCAAAGCCACAGGCTCAAAAATCTACCCCACCCGGCACAGAGGCGGAAAAACCAAAATTGGGTGAAAAGAAAGAAGATGAAAAACCAAAAAAGTCTGCAATGGATTCAGTAAAAAAGATTCTTGGTGGTTTATTCAAAAACAAAGGTGTAATAATTGCAGTTATGATAGTTCTAATTGCAATTGTATTTGGAATTATTTCCCTGGCTGGAATGGGGGAGAGCGAGCAGTACCAGGGCTTGATAAAAAAAGTTGAAGAAGAGACTGCAGCACTAAAAAACGGAGAATAATCGATGAAATTAAATGAAATCTTCAAAACGCGGCTTGAAAAATTAAACAAGGCCCAGTTTAAAGCGGTTAATACAATTGATGGGCCTGTACTTGTAATTGCCGGGCCGGGATCAGGCAAAACAGAAATTTTAAGCCTTAGGGCAGCCAATATTTTAAAAAAAACAGATACAATACCTTCTTCAATATTATGCCTGACCTTCACTGATAACGCTTCGGCAAATATGCGACGAAGGCTTAGTGGATTAATTGGAAAAGAGGCATACAAAGTGGCAATTCACACATTTCATTCTTTTGGGAAAGAAATAATAGAGCAGTATCCGGAGTATTTTTATAATGGCGCGATTTTTAATCCGGCTGATGAGCTCACTCAAGTGGAAATTCTGGAAGAAATAATTAAAAACCTGGGACATAAATATGAGCTTAAAACAACACACGTAGAAAGCGGTTTTGTATATTTAAAAGATGCCCAAAAACGCATCGAAGAGCTTAAAAAAGCCGGTATTTCACCTAAAGAATTCCTAAAAATCATCGAAGAAAACGAAGAATATTTCAAACAAGCAAATCCACTGGTAAATGAAGCTTTATCCTCAACTGTAAGCAAAAAAAACTTTCCAATATACGAAAATCTAATCACCGAATTAGAAAATATTCCATATAATCTTGAGAAAAATTCACTCAAAGATACTTTGGTTAAAAGTTTAACAGAAGCCGTTAATTCCGCTTTGGAGGAAAATTCTACAAAACCGGTAACAGCCTGGAAAAAAGAATTTATCGAAAATGATAGAAATAAGAATAAGATTCTAAAAGATTCGAAATACAGTCAAAAATTTAAGGAATTGGCGGAAGTATACGATAAATATCAAAACGAAATGCATTCACAAGGCTATTTTGATTTTGCGGATATGATTTTGGACACGGTAAGTGCAATGGAAGCAAATTCTGACTTAAGATTTAATCTGCAGGAAAAATATCAGTATATATTGGTGGACGAATTTCAGGACACAAATGGGGTGCAAATGGCTTTGCTTGAGCATTTGCTAGATGCAGAGGTTAATGAGGGCAGACCCAATATTATGGCTGTGGGCGATGACGATCAGGCAATATACAAGTTTCAGGGCGCACAAGTTGGAAATATTATGGAATTTCATGATAAATATCGCGATCCGGCTTTAATTGTGCTTGATAAGAATTATCGCTCAAATAAAGGCATAGTTGAGTACGAAAGACAAATAATTTTAAAGGGAAAGGATAGGCTCGAAAACTTAATGCCGGACAAAATTAATAAGGAGTTAAAAGCAGCAAACAGCGCAATTGAAGATGGAAAAATTGAGGAACTGGAGTTTAATAGCGAGATTGATGAATACATATGGATTGCGAAAAAGATAAATGACCTAATTTCTAAGGGAGAAGACGCTTCGGAAATAGCGATAATAAACAAAAAACATAAACACCTTGAGCAAATAGCGAACATTTTGGACATGCATAACATTCCGGTTAAGTATCAAAGGAAGAATAATGTCCTAGAGGAAAGGTATATTATTGAAATTCTGACGATACTTAAATTTATTGATACTCTTTGCAACAAAAACCAGCTTGCAGCGGACGAGTATCTTCCTGAAATATTGAGCTATCCATTCTTGAATCTAGAAAGTATTGAAATATGGAAACTTTCTATAAGTGCTTATAAGGAGAAAAAACTGTGGCTTGAGCTTATGCTTGAATCTGAAAAAGAGGAGTTAAAGGGACTGGCAAAATTTTTTATAGACTTGGGGGCAGCGGCAAAAACACTTACTGCTGAGCAAATAATCGACTACATTACGGGAATAGAGCCTTTGAACGAATATAGGAGTAATTATTATAACTATTATTTTAAGGAAGAAGAAAGACATATTGCATCCAACGAGTACATGGAGTTTTTATCGAATTTGCAGAAATTATTTGAAGCGGTTCGAACTCACAAAGGTGGCAAAGGTTTGAGCATTGGCGAATTAATAAAATTTACCGATACATTAAAGGATCATGACCTGAAGATTGAAAATAAAGAAGAAGTTAATCTTGGAGAAAAAGCCGTGAATTTACATACTGCTCATTCCGCAAAGGGATTGGAGTTTAAAACGGTTTTTATAACAAATTGTACTGACGACTGCTGGCTGAAAGGTGGTTACAGGGATAAGCTTAAGCTGCCAAAGAATCTACCTTTATCTCCAAAAGCTGAAAATGAGGATGATCAGTTACGACTATTTTTTGTTGCAGTGTCGCGGGCTAAATGCAATGCGTATTTAACACATGCCAAAGTAAAAGAGAATGGTAAGGAATTATTAAAAATAAGATTTTTGGAAGGGGAGAGTACTCCGGCGGAGATAAGCTCAAAAGATTTGGAAGATAAACTTAACACCAAAGCGCAGCTGCATAAGTATGTTTTAATAAATATCGACCAGCAGGCCTTTTTAAAGAGCAGACTACAGGAATATAAAATGTCAGTTACTCACCTAAATAATTTTATTGATCTGCAATATGGCGGGCCTGAGCTTTTTTTAGAAAATAATTTGCTGCGATTTCCACAGATGCAGTCAAAAGAAAGCGCATACGGGTCGGCTATTCATTATGCAATGGATCTGTTTTATAAGGAATTTAAAAGCACGGGATCCTTGCCGTCACTTGATGAACTGATAAAGTTTTTTGAAATTGGACTTAAAAATCAAAGATTAAACAAAAGGGATTTTGAGGAATTACTGGAAAAAGGGAATGATAATTTAACTATTTATTATTCAAACAGAGCTGATGCATTTAATATTAACCATTTAACTGAATATAATTTTGTTCATGAAGGAATAATGATTGGAGAAGTACCGGTTACCGGTAAAATTGACAGGATGGGTATTGATAAAGATAGTAAAATGGTGGAAGTGGTTGATTATAAGACCGGAAAACCTTTAAATTCATGGGATTCGTCCAGACCCAACGATAAAATTAAACTGCTAAAAAACAGGAATCAACTGGTTTTTTATAAACTTTTGGTAGAAAATTCCAGAACTTTTGGACAAAAGTATAAAGTGAATAGGGGAATGCTGGAATTTATGAATCCCGGACACGATAATGAAATTTACATTTTGACAACCGATATTTCAGATGAAGATGCAGCTAACTTAAAGAAGCTTGTTCAAAAAGTTTATGAAAAAATCAAAAATCTGGATTTTCCTGATACGAGCATGTATTCACAGGATATTATTGGTACGGAATTATTTATTAGCGATCTTATACACGACAACATTTAGGAAGTAAGCCCCCGGACGTATAAAAAAAGAAGCGGGGCTCTAAGGGGTTCCTTAGAGCCCCGCTTTACTACTCTCTGGCAAAGAATTATTCGCTTGGCCTCTTTAATTGGTCTCTTCTTCTGTTTCTTCATCAGAAACTTCTTCTTCAACTGTTTCCTCATCTGTAGCGTCTAGCTCGGCAGATTCTTCTTCAACTGTTTCCTCATCTGTAGCGTCTTCCACGGCATCTTCCTCCTCAACTGTTTCTTCCGCTAGCTCGTCAGTAACCTCAGTTAGGTCTGTATCCTCTGTTACTGTTTCATCAGTTGCTGTATTACACCCGTAAAAAGTAAATGATAATAGAGCGATTAACATTACTGATAGCGTTTTTACATTCATATTATTTAATTAAAAAATATGGATTATTACTATACACAAGTTTACTCAAAAAGAAATAGATTTTTTAAAGAATTGTTTTATAAATAAAGTATGGGAAATTACAAAAAAAGTTCGGAAATCGATAAGTATTTCAGTCCAAAAACACTATTCTCAATGAAGAAAGGTTGAGGGAATAATATACTGGAGTACAATTTGACTCAATCTCTATTGGCGATTTACAATAAAAGCGAAGTAAATTGAGCCTATGAGGGTTTTAATAGTAGAAGACAAAGAGCAGGCCTCGAGCCATCTAAAAAAAATGCTTGAAGCAAAACTAATGGCGGTAGATATTTGTGCTGATAAGCAGGAGGGAATTTTTCATGCAAGCTGCAATAGTTACGATATTATCATTCTAGATCTAATTCCTTCAGAGCTAAGCGGATTTGAGGTATGCAAAGAATTAAGAGATAAAGAAATTAATTCTCCCATACTGATATTATCCGCAAAATCCTCAATCAGCGACAAAGTTAAATGCCTGGATATTGGTGCAGATGATTATTTAACAAAGCCATATGACAATCACGAATTATTGGCAAGAATTAACGCGTTATCGAGAAGAAAACACCAATCCTTAAACAGAATAGTAAAAATTAAGGACCTTGAGATAGATCTTGGCAAATGGAAGGTTAAAAGAAGCGGGAAAACCATAAATCTGTCCCCCAGAGAATTCAGATTACTGGAATACCTGGTGGTAAATAGAGGTACGGTGGTTAACAGATATGAAATAATGGAAAATGTGTGGGGAAGTGGTGAACGATTTTTCTCAAATGTAGTAGATGTACATATAAACCATCTTCGAAAAAAAATTGATGAAGACTCAGATGAAAAAATCCTAAAAACAATAAGAGGCTGCGGATATATTGTTAATTAAGAGTTGATAATAAGCCTAAAAATTTCTACATTAATCAGTTCTTAATATATATATAGTATAGTGAACACGTCCAATAATATTTAATTATGGAAAAAAGAAATCGACTGATTGTTGCAGCGTCAACACTTTTTATCCTGGCTTTAAGTGTATTTGTATTTTCGAAACCGATTTCAAACATCAATGAGTTAAAACTCAACACATTGTATGTAAGCGTTATGGATTTATTTGGGATAGAATACGATTCGGAAGAAAATACAGATAAATAAAAGGCCAAACTATTAATTGCTTTTCGAAAAATCAAAAGCAGCAATAGCTGTTGTTACGGGAACAGCTAATATTAACCCCAGGCTGCCAATTAATGTTCTTATTATTTCCTCAGATATCATTTCTATATTAATAATTTCATTAAAAGAGTTCTGGTAATCTACAAATAACAGCAATAAAGGCAATGCAGCTCCCGCATAAATTAGAATCAAAGTGTTTACCATCGAAGATATATGGTCTTTTCCAACTTTCATTGAACGGAAATAAAGCTCTTTAAACTTTATATTTTTTTTGGTTTCCTTTAATTGTTGAACAATTGCGGCTTGAGAAATAGTTATGTCATCCAGTACTCCGATTATTCCAATTATCATCCCTGCCAGTACAAGACCTCTAAAATCAATTCTTTCAATAACCTCGGGACGTAAAAATGAGCCCTCTTCACTGGAAAGACCGGTTAAATTGCCAAAATGAATGAATGCATAGGCAAGAATATAAACTAATATCAAAGTAATCACTGTACCCGCCATAGCAATCAGAGTTTTTTTATTTAGGCCATGAGAAAGAAAAAATGTTACGGGGATAATCAAAAAGCCACTTAAAACAGCAGCCAACACAGGCGAAATACCCGACAAAATAAAAGGTAGAGTAAGCTTAAACAGTACCAGAAAAGAGAAAGCCATACCAATAATTGCCCCAACTCCACCAAGACCTGAGACTACAACCACTGCAGCTAAAAAAATTACAAACAATAAAAGCAATGAATTTGAGCGTACAAAATCATAAATATAATAACTACCGGAATTATCCAGGTAAACGATTAATACCTTGTCACCAATTTTAAAATTTCGTTGATTCAATACAAACTGCTCATCCTCTACTGTAACAACCTGTTCACCTTCCTTATCACCGTTTAAAATGGTTAATGCAATGTTCTTTTGGGATCCCAGCTCGGCAATATCGGTGATTTTAGCTTTATAAGTAGGTTCATCGTTAGTTCCTTCCAATTTCGGACTTTTAGAAGTAGGGGATAAAAAAAATATTAATGCAGAAAGAATAATAAGGATTAAAACTGCGGCAAAGTTAAGCTTTTTAATCTTCATACAAAAAGGAGTTAATGTGTACCATTAATATAAAACAAAATAGATTTAAATGCATATAAAAAGGGGGCGGTGCCATCTCGGCACCGCCCCAAAGTAGAATTCTAAATATTACCAATTACAAAACAACTATAGCGTTTGATCTGTTGTAGCAGTATATGCCCACCAATAGTTATCAGTAGTAGAGTCATATTTACATGTATAATCGTATCCTTGTGGATAAATACCATGTTCATCATAATAATCTTGCCATACCGTTTTGTAGTCTGAATCACAAATTACCCATTCAGTTGTATAAGGGGCTACAGGAAGACATAAAGCCGCATAGTCAGAATCCAGAGTACCCAGATTACTTTCAGTACAAGATTCGGTTGGGCCGCTAGCTTCTTCTGTAGTTGAAGAAGTAGTCTCCTCTTCAACAGGTTCTGAAAGTATTGTCCATCTATAAGTGCCTTCTACATCGTTATGAACACAAGTATAATCGTATCCTTGAGGATAAAAACCATGTTCATCATAATATGATTCCCAAATAGTATTGTATTCATCATCACAAATTACCCATTCGGTTGTATAAGGGGCTACCGGAAGACATAAAGCCTGATAGTTTGAATCAAATGTCCCCAGATTGCTGTCCGTACAAGCTGTTGAAGGTTCAGTAGTGGTATCATTAGTCCAGTAATAAGTGTTATTAGCTGTATCATGCTTACAGAAATATCCATTAGCCTCTGGATAAGCACCATAAGTATTATAATATGATGCATAGGTATCCCAGTAACTTTCATTACAGTCAACCCACTCAGTTGCTTCTTCACCAACTACCGCACAAAGAAGCTTATCCATAAAAGTTCCCACTTTATCTAGTGTACAGTCAGTTGATGAATCGGTAGTATCACTAGTATCCAAAGTAGACTTTGTAGTTGTGGTATCTTCTTCTTTAGTAGTCATATTAAGGACCACATTATCCAAACATTCAAGCACCTTTGGATCTGTTTCAGGATAACGAGAATCTGCACCGTATTTTTTCATACAGTTATCATACTCCGCAAGTAAAAACTCAATTTCAGAGTTAGTGTAACCAAGCGAATTTGCACACACCTTCAGGTCCTCACCTGTTGACACACATGTCACAAGGTCGGTTGAATAGGTGGACGTACGTGTTAAGCCGGAAAAATAGTCTCCACTAATAGAGAGAACAACGGCTATAACTAAAGCTACACCAACAACAACCAACGCAAGGTAAGTTAGAAGCTTTTGTTTTTGTTTTTGCATATTTATAAGTTAAATACATTACAAAACTATACCATAAACTAGTAAGAAAGTCAACACGCGTAAAAAGGGGCAGTCCCCTCGCAAGCTTTATTAAAAGTAAAAAATATGTTATAATAATTAGAATAATTAATAAAATGGCCCTAACTGAAACTATAAAAATAATCGTTGCCTCAGTGCTCAGTTTAATTCCGGTAATAATCTGGATGATATTTTTTATTCGAACTTCAAGTATTGACAAGAAAAACCTCATTAAAACTTTTATTGTAGGTATGTTCTCAATTTTACCAATACTGGGGCTACAGTACCTCTGGATACTCAGGCCGGAATTTAATTTATACGAAGTACTGAAAGAGAGTGTTGCAAATGTTCACCTTGGATTCATGCTAACCTACATAGCAGTTGGAATACTCGAGGAATTCGCAAAATTTTTCACACTTGTAAACTTAAGGTGGTTTAAGGTCAAAATTGTAAGTGTTAATTCTGCGATTAAATATATTTTGGTAATTGCACTTGGTTACGCATTTATTGAAAACATTATTTACTTTTATATGACATTAAAGGCAGGTCATTTAGTAAGCTTCTACTCCATTTTCGTGCTTAGGTCCGTATTCACAACTGCCGCACACATGGCATTTTCAGGGATAGTTGGTTACTACTATGCAATAGGAAAATTCGGAAACCCAATACTTGAAATGCAAAAATGGACAGGTCGAAAGAGTCGCTTCATTCATTTCATAAAAACAAAGTTTAATTTTGACGAAAGAAAAACATTTAGAGTATATAAAACCCTCAAGGGGCTGATTCTAGCAATGGGACTCCATGCCATGTTTAATTTTGCACTCCATGTTAAAAAAATGGATTATGCATTCTTCTTTATGGCTATAGGTTTTGTAATGGTTATCTATCTATCTGAAAGAAGATCTTCATTTTTAATATTCTCAGATAAAAATAAGAAGAAATCGACCATTGGTGAGAAAGAAGAAAATGTAATAATCGAACTTCTTGGCATGTGGTACAACGGAGAAAAATACACAGAAGTAATAGAGATTTGCGACAGATTGCTAAAAAGAGACCCCAATAATTCAGTTGTAAAGCTTTTTAAAGCAAAAGCCATAGATAAAAGAAAAATTAAAAGGCTGAAGACTGCAATAAAACTACTATTTAAAGAGGAAGACTATGATTTTAAGGAGGAAGAGTTAAGCTTGTTTGAAAGGCTTAAAGAGCAGAAAAAAGGCTCACAAGCGTTTACAAACAAAAAATAATGTAGTAATTTAGATTTTTCCCAAGAAATATTATGCGAAAAATAAATTTCGATCTTGCCGGGCTTGACCTAATTATTGATAAGAATGGAAAAATTTGGTTCATAGAAGCAAACAGCTTTCCCGGTTTTTTTGCTGAACAATTCAACGATAAAAAGGATCACATTAGTAAAACTCTTGGAGAAAACCTAATAGCAGTTTTACCCTCAGGGCTTGAGCTAAGCGAAAGGTATATAAATTTAATAAAATCACTCACAAACTTTCATATTGAATACGTTGAAAACGACAATCTTCCAAATTTAAAAACAGACCCCCCAAGAACTAAGGTAATTGCCTGGAAATCTAAATGGAAGCCAATACTAGAAAAAAATAACTACATAATAAATTCCAGCGAAATATCGGCCTTAACAAGCGATAAATTCAAAAACTACGAAGCAATTTCCTCAGCAAAAATAAACACACCCAAAACAATTTTAGCCAAATCACCTCAGGATATTAAAAAATTCATTAAAGAAAATAATTTTAAGCAAATAATTTTAAAGCCACGATACGGCTTCAGGGGTGAAGACATAAGCATAATCGGCAATCAAGACTTAAAATCCTTTAAAATTGATTTAGACAAAAAGGAATATATCGCTCAGGAATTTATAGAGGTAGATAGTAAAAACGCACTTTACAAAGACTACCGCATACTCGTAGCGCAAAATAAATATTGCGGTGGAATTATGCGCGAATCGCATAGGCCAGTAGTAAATATTTCATTAGGAGGGGAGTTGAAACAAATTCCAAACTCTTTAAATGAACAATTTCAACCGATATCAGAAAAAATTGTTAACACATTAATTAACTCAAGCCGGTTTTTGTAAAATACTCTACATATATTTTAACAAAAGAAAACCTGTACCTCGTGTCCACTTTTTGGGGTACAGATCATGGCTGGGGCGGAGGGATTCGAACCCCCGAATGCCAGGACCAAAACCTGGTGCCTTACCACTTGGCCACGCCCCAATAAGTTGCGAGATTTGCGACCCGAAGTGCAGGTGATGCGAGTTCCACGAGCATTAGCGGAACGCAGGAGAAAAAGCGACGAAATTTACTTGACTGAATTTACGAAGGAAAGAAATTTCAAGCTTTTTCAGCAAATCCCAATTGATAAGTTGCGAGATTTGCGACTCGCAATGTAAGTTGCGAGATTTGCGAGTCGCAATGTAAGTTGCGAGATTTGCGACTCGCAATGTAAGTTGCGAGATTTGCGACTCGCAATGTATGTTGCGAGATTTGCGAGTTAAAATTTATCAACTTCCCACCCCAAAAGTCAATAAAATCCTCAATAAATTTGCCCAACAAAGCAGTATAATATAAGATAAACGCGTCAAAAAATAGTAAATTCGAAATATATGCCACAGAGAGTATTTATTAAAGACCTAAAAGATCATAAAGACAGAGAAGTTACAATTAAGGGATGGATGTTTAATAAACGGGGGAGTGGAAAAATATTTTTTCTGCAGCTTAGGGACGGTTCAGGCGTAACTCAGGGGATAGTATTTAAAAACGATGTTAGTGAAGAAGTTTTTGCGCTAGCTGAAGCCCTTACAATGGAATCCTCGGTAATAATTACAGGCCTTGTAACTGCCCATCCAAAGCAGGAGGACACCTACGAATTGCAGATTCGCGACATTGAGGTAGTGCAAATGGTTGATGAAGAGTATCCAATTAGTAAAAAAGAGCATGGAACATCATTTTTGCTCGATAATCGGCATTTATGGCTCAGATCATCCAAACAGATTATAATTCAGCGGGTGCGTAATACAATAATTAACTCAATTTACAAATATCTTAACAATAACGGCTTTATAAAAATTGATTCCCCAATTTTCACACCCAATGCGTGCGAGGGAACAACCGAGCTTTTTGAAGTGGAGTATTTTGATGAGGGATCTGCCTATTTATCCCAATCAGGGCAGTTATACCTTGAGGCTGCAATTTTTGGAGTTGGTAGATGTTTCGATTTTGGTCCGGTTTTTAGAGCAGAAAAATCCAAAACCAGAAGGCACCTTACAGAATTTTGGATGATGGATGCTGAGGCTGCGTTTGTAGAACATGAGGAAAACATGGAAATTCAGGAAGATTTGATTATTTATGTTGTTGAAGAAGTTCTAAAACGAAACCTTCGAGACCTAAAGACACTTGAAAGAGACATAGAACCGCTCAAAAAAATTAAAAAGCCTTTTATTAGAATGACCCATAAGGAAGCAGTGGATAAACTTCGCAAAATGGGCTCAGACATAACTCATGACATGGATTTGGGTGGTGATGACGAAACAATTTTAACCAAGGAGTTTGATAAACCAATATTTATTGAAAAATATCCGGCTGAGGTAAAGGCCTTCTACATGAAAAGAGATCCTAAAGATGAAAACCTCTCTCTTTGTGCGGATTTATTAGCCCCTGAAGGCTACGGAGAGATTATTGGTGGCTCTGAACGTGAAGCGGATTATGAAACATTGCTTAAAAGGATTAAAGAGCACGAACTACCAATAGAGCCATTTAATTGGTATCTTGATCTAAGAAAATACGGGTCAGTACCACATAGTGGATTTGGTATAGGCCTGGAACGACTCACCGGTTGGATTTGCGGACGAAAACACATTAGAGAAACAATACCATTCCCAAGAACAATAAAAAGATTAACCCCTTAATTTAGATTTTTAACAAAATTTCCTATGGCGGATGAAAATAATCAACAACAAACAAATAATAATCAGGTTCCACAGCAAGGAGCAGTCAATGCACAATCAGCACAAGATGCAAAAGGATCTACACAAGCGCCTCAGACAGCACCTGTAGCCCCTACACAAGTCCAGCACCAAACATCGGCAAAAAGCGAGCAAACAAAACTAAAGGGCCAAAGTGCACAACAGAAGGCACAACAAAAAACAGCCCAGCAATCACCGCAATCAACACAATCACCGCAATCAACACAATCACCGCAATCAACACAGGCGCAACAATCACC
>WJKE01000093.1 GCA_014729275.1 Candidatus Peregrinibacteria bacterium
GAATGGGAATGCCGCCACAAGGAATGCAGGGCGGTCAGGCGCCCGGAATGGGAATGCCACCACAAGGAATGCAGGGTCAGCAGGCCCCAGGAATGGGAATGCCGCCACAAGGAATGCAGGGCGGTCAGGCGCCCGGAATGGGAATGCCACCACAAGGAATGCCAGGAGCACAACAACCGGAAGACACAACACCGGCAAATTTTCAATTGGGAACGAAACTTCCGGCAAAATTAAACGTACCAATACCTGCACATGAGCTAAATTTTGATGATGAAAAATTCTTAAGACTTCTTGCTGGATCTATCTCCCTTTCAAAAGATGAGAAAAAGAAAATTATCGAATCAATCCCACGCTTAAAGCAAACACAAATAGACGAATTAATCAGAATTTTCGAGGAGGAAAAACAGAAATTCGCTCAATTATCAAAAAAACATGTTCCACAACTAGAAAAATTAGCTAACCAGCATTATAACGACTGGATGGATCTTGAGGCGGATTATGTAAAAGCCGAAAAAGCAACCGAAGATGAAAGCAAGGCAGATGAAATAAGGAAGAATTTAGGGCTCTAAGCCTGCAAATTCGCCAGTATCATCATTTAAAGAACCTAGTTTGACCTCTTTAAAACAATTAAGGAGGTCTTTTTCTTTACTTTTAAATTCAACCATTAAATAGTTTGAAGTATAGCCTCTAAATACACCGTTCTCCTGAGATTCAACCAATACTTCATACTTATTCCCAATCAAACTTTTCTTAAATTTTAATGAAGCTTCCCTACATACTTTTCTCAACCTCCTGGCACGAGTTTTTTTAATATTTTCCTGCAAATGCCCGGGCATATAACAAGCTGCAGTATTCTTCCTTTTAGAGTAGGGGAATACATGCACTTTCAAAAAACCTATATTTTTAACAAAATCCACAGTTTCAGCAAATTCATTATCGGTTTCTCCCGGAAAACCAACAATAACATCAGTGGTCAATCCAATATCCGGAACAGCATCTCTAAACCGATTGCAAATGGACTCAAATTCCTCGGATTTATAATTACGTTTCATTCTCCTTAAAACCGAATCACTGCCGGACTGTAAAGAAATATGCATATGCGGACACAACCGCCCAGTATCAAACAAATCAAACAATTTATCAGAAAAATTCTTAGGTTCAATCGAGCTTATCCTAAAACGCACCTTAGAAGTATTATTAATCAGAAGTTCAATCAAATCAGCAATATCTTTTCCATCCTCCTGCCATTCACCAATATTTATTCCGGTTAGCACCAATTCCTTAAACCCCTGAGCCTCATTTTCCTTGGCTAACGCAATTATTTCTTTAGAAGGAAAGCTAACTTCACGCCCCCTCGCATGCGGGATAATGCAATATGTACAAAAATTATTACAGCCATCCTGAATTTTAATAAGTGCCCTGGTTCGCACACCCGCATCAAAATCTTCAGCCATAAAGCTTCCACAAGAAACATCAGAATTAATCAAATCTATAATCGATTCACTTTCAGGAATCACGGCATCAACCTCATCCATATTTTCATAATCCTCCTTGGAAACATTCGCCCCACAACCAAATACAAGCACCCGCGTACCTGGATTTTTCGCTTTAAAACTGCGAATCGCCTGCCGCGACTTTCTATCGGCAACATGAGTAACCGTACACGTATTCACTATCAAAAAGTCAAAATCATTCTCACCGAATTTCCTCTGAAAAGTAGACACGCCTTCATTAAGTTCACAAACAAAATGATCCGTTTTCAAAACATCAAAAAGTTTATCCGATTCATACCGATTAGACCTGCATCCCAGAGTTTTTATAGCTATCTTCATAACACTATTTTATCAGAAAACAAGTTTACTCTATCAAACATTGCAAAACAAAGGATTTTATAATATTTTAGATCTAGCCAACCGGCATAAAATCATTCCTAACAAATTCTTTATGAAAACCTATAGCAAAATTCTATTTTTGATATTATTAATTATTTTGACTTTTAGCGCCTGCAATCTTGAAGATAATAATAGTGAGCCAACAAATGATACCGGTACAAGTCAGGAATATACAGAATCAGACAAATTATTGGATAATGAACTTTTTCAGTTTGCAAGTTCAAATAATGATGCTGAAAGCTGTAATAAGATTATAAGCGAAGATTTAAAGAATGAGTGTGAAAAAACCGTAAATGCCAGTATTGTAACTGTACAAGCAGTTGAAAATAGAGATCTGAAATTATGTGATGGAATAGATCTCCCAAGATTTAAGGATTATTGTGTTTTAGCGACAACCAAAGAAATTGATGCATATAATGAGACCCGGGAAAAAATTGAAAGGAAAAAAGCTATGTCTGAATTAGAGCAAAAGGCCATTGATGAAGGCAACGTTAACCTTTGTGATCAACAAGAAAATGAAGATAAAAAAGTTACATGTAAATATAATATATTAACAAATCAAGCTTTGAATAATAAAGACTCTTCTCTATGTGACCAAATAGGTGATGAATCTTTAATAGAACATTGTAAATCGCTCGTAGATTCCAGATAATGTATTATAAACCACCAAAGGCATAAGTACCATTGTGGCAAACATAATAAGCCGACAAGATTTCATCGTGTACTGAATTATTTTCACCTTCTACATAACATCTCTCATCTACCGTACTTACAAAAGACGCAATGTCTTGAGAAATATAATAACCCCATCGTCCTCCACATGAAACCATATATTCACCTTCAGGGCAGGCTGCAGATAAAGTTCCATAGCTACCTGGATTAACAAGGACACTAGACTTATCATAGGTGAAAGTTCCCAATTGATCACCAGTAATTTTTCCATCAACATCAAGACTTCCTATTACATCTGTATTACCATTAACAACTAGATCATTGTTTGAAGTACTTGTACCAACATTTAAAGTTCCATATGTTGTTGTATCCCCATAAACAAATAATTGACCATTTAATGATGTTGCTGCTGGTGATGTTGAAGCCCCAACAGCCAGGGAGCCATCAATAATAGCAGGACCTGTAACCGCTAAGCTGGTTCCCCCTGTATTAGTAAGAGCCAAACCATTATTTGCATTAATCTGACCATTAGCAGTAAATTGTCCATTTTCCAAAGTGGTATCTCCGTAAATATCCAAACCAACTGCGTTATCGGTATCACCAATGTCTACCGGACCAAGAAAAGTAGTATTCCCTGCAACATCTAAATTATTTTCAAGATTAAGATTCCCGGTAGTTACTTCCATATCCCCATCAACAGTAACAAAACCACCTGAATTTACAGAAAATAATCCAGAAAGAACATCCAGTCCACCATCAAACACAATATCCGTAATAACCGAACCTGTTACAGATAAATCTCCGGTTTGCAGGTCAGCAGCATCAAGTAGCGTAGTTACGCTAACATTATCAGCAGTCAAATCTCCGGTAATATCAGCATCATTATTAACCTGTAAATTACTTGTCTCAATTGATGTACCTACTAAATGTTCTACAGTCACAAGCGAGTCAAAATCAGCATTTCCTAGATTATGAATGTAATCGGAAACTAAATCATTATTAACGTTTACATTATCAAAAGTAGGCGAAATTGTATTTCCCGGAGGCGCTTCACTTGGCGCACCAAATGCTGCGTTAATTCCCACTAGGGTCGCACAAGTTAAACTTGCAACCAAAGTAGTAAAAAGTACTTTTCTAAGCGTTGATTTAAACATAATTATTGATATTAGTTTTTATTTTGATTTTTCATATAATTTTAACACATTCACCAAAAAAAATCAATAACTATGCGCTAGAAATGGAGGAATATTAATTCACCATCACAGCCTCCTTAAGTTCAAACTCAATATTTTCAGGAAGATTAGGTATAGTTGGCGCCCAAGCTGGCCAACTTTCAATTTCTACAATATTTATCTCAGGAAGATTTTGAATGTAGCGGGAAGCTGTATCAATATCCGCTCCAAGAATATGTTCGCGGATTTTTTCCAGAAGGCGCGCTCCTTCCTCTGATTCAGGGTCGATTTTATACTGCTCAATACCCTTTATATTAGCCGTTACTTTAATTTTGCCGGCAGCTTCATCTCTATCAAAAATTCTATAAGAGGTTGAGTCCTCATTTATACGCAAAAGCTCTTTTTCAGGGCTATTTTTAAGTAAAAGTTCATTTTTCAGTATTTCGATCATAGCATCCTGATCATAATATATACCGCTTACAGTCAGGCTGCCTGTAATTTGAAATTCAGTCATTGTTTCTCCTGCAATATCATTGGGAATAATAAGCTCCGGTTCACCAAATTTAATAGCGCCTTCTCCTTCAAGCAAAGTATACGTTGTTTGCCCCATGGTTGAATCACTGGCAATCAAAACTTCTTCTTTTAGCGCCGGAACAGCTGCTTTATTAAGCTCTTGAACAATCCTTTCTTCCA
>WJKE01000094.1 GCA_014729275.1 Candidatus Peregrinibacteria bacterium
AAAATTTATTACAAATTGACTGCAAAGTATCTGTTTTCTTGGCAACATAAACCTTAGACCCGGCAAGAAGAGCTTTCCTTTTATAAAATCTATAAAAAAAGTAAATAAACAGTGCTATTAAAACCAAAAAAACAACACTTAATTCAAACCAGGGTATTGAATATACTCTTAAAAAAGCATTAGCCAGCTTAACCTTTTCCCCAATAATATTTCCTTCCAAATCAAATAAATTATAATAAATATCAGAATTAACATTAATCCATCCATAAAATTTACCAACATCATCAAAACTAATAATCTTTGATTCTTCACCTCCGGGATAAATCTCACCTAAATCAATATTATCATTATAAATTTCCTCACCAAAAATATTAGTTATCACAACATCAGAGCCCAATTTCAAAGCGGCATTACCGGCATTAAAAAATTTATATCCGAGTAATAAGTCATAAGTTAATCCTGTATCCGCATATCTTTCAGCATAATCATACAACCAAAAATCTTTAAAAACTAATTTGGGAACTCTTTCACCTGCAACGGAAAACTTAAAAGGAATTCCTATAGCAGTCGAAAAAACTATACCGGCCCCTTCAGCTTTATCTAATTTTGTTTCATCAACAATACCAATTGAAAGTATACCGGAATAATCAGCGGGCATTATCGATTCCGGAATAACAATCTCGTATGGTACAGTCAAACTCTGTTTTCCTTCTGGAGTTCCGTCAATTGTAAAATATTCCCCTTCGGGAAAAGTAAACCAGGTTCTCATATCCAATACGGACCCCCCACCTCCCAAAGCCAATACATTCCCAAAAGATGAGCTAAAATTAACCTGAAATTTGACCTCCTTATCTGTAACTAATTCAAGATTTAAGGAACCGGTGAATTTATCACCTGGTTTTATATCAACAAAAGTACTTTGTGAATTTTCATCCAAACTCACAATGTAAACAGGCGTTTTGGCAAATGCCACACATGTAAAAAAACTAAATACCAACAAAATCAAAGTGGAACCAAAAACAAACTTTTTCATTTTTATTTATTATTTTATTTATCAAGTATGATTGTACCATCCTCATTCAAGTAACCTACTCTGTTCTTTTCAACAAAATCCTGCATTTTAGAAGGAGTGATTTTATAAGCTTCCTTCCCGACATCATCCATTACATCAACACTCACCTTTTCATCATTGTTATACATAGACACAGATGCCAAATAAAAAGATGAATCTATAAAATAACTTCCAATAGCAAAAACAAACAAAATCGCAAATCCCAAAACAAATTTTTTATATTTCATATGTCTTTTATATATTTATAATCAGTATATTGTTTTTTTCTGCAAAGTCAAAAAAAACCGCCCTAAATAATAGGACGGTTTTAAATACATTTTAACTATTAATAGTATTATGATGTATACCCATCACTTAAAGTGTAAGTGGCGGAATTTGTATAAGACCCTTCTCCAAGTCCGTTTGTTCCTGCAGTACCAGTAAACTGCCTATGGGAATAAATATACTCGGCCGGACAAGTATTCGTATTTTCTATGATTTCGTCATCGGTTGTTCCAATGGTAACGGACTTAAGAATCATTGCAGTAGTACTGCTATCCGGAGTACATGTAGCACCGGTTTTAGTAACATATGACCTAACATCATTAGCATTATTATGAAGAAAATCATATTTAAGAACGTTTGTAGAGGACGTAGTACTTGATACGGTTACATCACCATATAAAGCATCCGTATCATCATAAGTCCATACACTTGAATCAAATTTCAAATTAACCTCATGCCCGGAAGAAGTTGTTCCGGTGTAGTCAGTAACCCTTATTCTACTGGTGGCATCTGCGGCAAGATCACAGTCATCATTAGGATCAGAGGCAACAATCCCGGTACATGAATGCGACGCAAAAATTCCATCTACTGAAATTGTAATAGTAGTATCCCCCGAAACAGAAACCTCAGCCTGTGACAAAGAACCTGTCTGAGCTGATACAACACCACTTACAGCAAGACTAAGAATAGCCATAACCGAAGCCAGTGTTAAAAATTTTCTTTTCATTTTGTTTTTGTTAATTAAATAAATGAAAATAATTATATATATAAATATTTTTTGTAACTTGTAACTATTTTTCAATACATACACCTACATTATAGCTTAAATCTCGACAAATGTCAACATGCAAAACTCTCTCTTAAATACTATCAACTTAAATCCCATCAGTCAAAGTATAAGTGGCAGAATTAGTATAAGACCCCTCCCCCAAGCCATTATTCCCGGCATGAGCATAAACTCTATACGGAGTATAATAATAATCTCCGGGACAGGTATTGGTACCTGTGTAAAATACAGTTTGATCTAAGGTAGTTAATATTCTGTCATTCATTCGCATCCCCGATGAAGTTGTGTCAGCTGTACAGGTATAACCCGATTTTATAGCAAAGGTCCTATATCCCGAATTTGTTGTTGAATCCCAATAAAACCTAATTACATCATTGGCATTATATGATGTTGCAACTGCAACATCACCATAAATCGGATTTGTATCATCGTAAACCCAGGTGCCGGAATCAAATTTTAAAGACACGGTATGACCGGTTGAACCGTTTCCGGTCCAATCAGTAATTTTAATATAATCAGATGATGCATAGTTAGAATACTGAATACAAACATCATTTTTCACGCCCGCAATCAAACCACTGGAACATACCAAGCTCTCAGCCTCTCCACTTAAAGAAATCGATAAAGTAGAGTAATCATACAAATTTAAAACGGCTGACCCGGTATCTGACTGCTGTTGAGGAGCAGCCCACACAATTTGGCTTAAACACAACAAGCTCAACAAGGAACTAAATAAAGCCAAAAACAAATATTTACGACTTTTAGTCATTTTTTTATTTATAATATTATTTAATTTATATATAATGATTTTTGTAATTTATTACAATCCAATATTTGTATGCAAAAACGACAAAAAAACTTATTATTAGCCTTATTATGCTCTTTCTTAACAGCAATAATATTTAATATAACTGCCGTATTTGCCGCAGACATACCCATCACAGTATGGGTAAGCGGACAAATAACCTTCACTGTTAACGGCGACTGGACTGGAACAATGGGCTTTAGCCAATACCAAGTTCCCGGACACTATATAGAACTTGAGGACGACTGGGTTATAGATAGATACAGAAATCAAGACTACATTACATTTGTTGATGACAATTCCAATTATGATGGTTTCCATATAAATTTCAAACTAACCAATTTTGTGAAAGACGCAAGCAATGTAATAAATGCCTCAAATTTTAAATTAATTGGTGCAGACTCAGGAAGCACCCCAGTTGCAGCAACAAAATGCTATGACGATTCTAGTTGTACGCTAAGTATAAACACAACCAATAGCTGTAGAGACGCAACAACCAGTGCATACACCTTAAATAGCTCTCTTACTTCAAGCCCTTACTATATTACAGGTTCCACCTCTGACCAAACCCTAATTACAACAAGCATAAACTGCATAAACATGGGCCATATCAGATTTGACAGAACGCGCTTAACAATACCCTCAACCGTTGATTCCGGTACTTACAACAGCACAATGACGCTTACAATGATCGACGGAACTTAAACATCGAGACTCACGAACCGGAGCCGCAATACCACGCGACATTAGCGTAGCCTACATCGGACAATAAGGATCAATCGACAAAACTGAATCATACCTTCCCTTAGCCTTTCCGGGCGGCACTTTTAAACTTAAATAAACCGTGTATGTATCGCCCATTTTGTCCAAATCCTTTAAATAAACAAATCCCAAAAACCTCTTTTGCTTAACATTTTCAAATTCTTTTATAAGATTATCATCAATAGGAATATCTCCGGCAGAAGCTGAAAGAAGCTTTAAACCGCTTAAAGAAATCGTTTCTTCCCCATCACTAATTTTCATGTCATTCCCAAAAATCAGCAATAAGCAATTTTCATTCAATTGATTTTGATCAAGCAAATCTATCGCAATTGTAGCTTTTGTTTCCGCAGCCGCACTAACCGCCCCAAAAGAAATACTTGGAGTTAAGAATACAATATCGTCCCCAATATAGGCTTCATAAGTATTCCTAATAAGAGAGGTTAACTCAATATAATCATCATATTCTTTGTTGAATGAAAAGTAACCATTTAGCTGGGGAGTTCCATCATCAACTCTTTTGGCAATATCAGACAATCTCATTAAATGAGGTTCAAAAATTTCCGTATATTCAAACACAATAATTGCCTCTAAATCAGACACAAATACAACCTCCGGCGAATAAACATTTCCCTCAATATCCTCTAGTTCAAAATTCTTAAGCTTTAATTTTTCATAATTAATCGCATTAGAAAATATTAAGTTTACAAATAACAAATTTTCATCTTGAATGTAACGATAATCCCGATTCAGGATTCTAAATCCCGCCTCATTCTGATCCGGTTCAATTTCACTATCATTCTCAAACTCAAGTAAATTCGGACTAAAATAGTAAATACCTTTATTTACAAACCAAAAATCATCTCCAAAATTACCATCAACATACTTTTCCATCAAAAAGTTTAATCTGGTCTGGGTATTTTTATTTTTAAGCTCTTTAAGCCTTTTTTCTTTTAAAATTTCCTTTTTTGAATAGTATTTAATCTCATAAGTTTCTTCATTTGTACCTCCATATTCACCCGGTTCATACACTATTGTCTCTTTTTTCTCCATTAATTCCTTATCAATAATCGAATTACACTGAAGCATTTTTTCTGTACAAGCCAACAAATTATCCTTACACTCCATTGAATCAGTTTCGCATTCAGAAAGCGAAAGATCGCAATTCTCCGAGTCCTCCCTACAGGTTTTAAGCTCAGACCTGCAACTTTCCATTTCACTTATACAACGCTCTTTTAACGACTCGCATTCCACGTCTCCTTCAGCACATTCAACTTCCTCCTGAACCTCACAAAAATTGGTGACAGCTGTACATTGCTCAATTTTTTCCTCACATGACGTAACTTTCTCCTCACAAATATTGGTTTTTTCTGTACATAAAGCAATAAGATCCGTACATCTGAGAGTTTCGTCCTCACATTCTTCAGCGTAAATCGGACAGTTGAGCGTAAGCGATTCACTGGTTTCATCCTGTAAACCGAATAAATTATTTAAAACCTCATGTTCAATACAGTCTAAATCCTCCGAATCACACTGAGACACAAGCTCTTCATCTGTTTCCCATTCAGGAAGTACACAGCTACACGGCAAGGGAACAAACTGACAAATTCCGGACTCCTCATCACAAACCTCCTCGCGTCGCGTACAACTTTGAGTTTCCTCATCACATTCACACTCATAATCCTGTTCTTCACATTGCTGCTCTTCACACGTTTCAACAACTTCACTACACTTTGTTGCCCCCTCGGGACAATCACAAATAATCTTTAACTCTTCACATTCACCATTATCCTGACACTTCTCAACAAAACGCTCAAAATAGCCTTCCTCCTTATTCAATTTACATTTAAATTCCTCAACTTCACATTGCACCGGTTCACAGATCTCTACGGTTTCTTCACAAGTCGGCTTATCAATAACCTCATCACATGAACAAGGTGTTTTTACTTCAGTACACTCACCTGTTTCCTCATCACAAACAATCTCCGTCTCATTACATTCCCCTGTTTCTTCATTACAAACACAACTTGATTCCTCAAATGAACACTCTCCCGGAACCAAGCTACAATTTTTTATCGTCTCAGTACATTGTTCATCTTCCGGAGAACATCCACAATCAATCTTAATTTGACGACATTCACCCGTATCCTCATCACAAACTCTCTCAGTCCTATAAAAATACTGTTCCTCCATGTCAAATGCACAAATCAATTCCTCCTCTTCACAAATCTGGGTAGCCGGCTCACAAACCTCCTTTTGGCCGACACATTGCCTAAACTCATAATCAGCCTCACAAAAACAAGGCTCCTTAAATTCTTCACAAATTCCAGTAATCGGATCGCAAACTTCACTCATAGAGTAACACTCACCTGTTGAATAATCACAATTACAAACCTGAGGTTCAACAAAACAATCCGAGTAACCGGTATAACAGCTGCTCACCTCCTCCACACAAATCAAATCCGAGTCAACATCGCAGGCACAAGCAATTTCTTGTTGAGCACAAATTCCGGTAATTGGATCACAAACTTCCTGAATTCTAAAACAAGCATCACGTTCTTCGTCAAATTCACACACATACTCCTCAACTTCACAAATCTCTTCAACCTGCCCACAGTACTGAACATCTTTTTCGCATATTCTTGCAGGTGGAAGCTCATCACAAGTACATACCCCCTCAATCTGCTCACAAATCCCGGTCAAAGGATCACAAACTGTATCTATACGACTACACTCCCCTGTATACAAATCACAGGCACATTTTTCTTTTACATCTTCACAAATTTCTGTTTCAGGTTCGCAAGTTTCAATTTCAACCGAGCAAAAAGTCGCATCCAATGGACATTCACATTTCACTCTTTGCTCCTCACAAATGTCGGTTTCTGTGTCACAAACTTCTTCCATCCTAAAAAATTCACGAGTTTGCTCGTCATAAGTACAATCCACTTCAATCCTCTCACAAGTTTGAGGAATTACAGTGCATTCATCAACCACGCTTGTACACTCAAGTAAATTTACCTTTGTTTCACAACTACAAGGAGAATCTTGCTTTTCGCATTCCCCTGTCAATTCATCGCAAACTTCAGTTTTATAAAAACAACTATCAGAATTTTGATCACAACTACATCTATGTAAATCACTCAAACATTCATTGGTGTCCTCGTCACATTCCAAAATCTCAGCATAACAACCATAAAATTGCTTTGATTTTTGTTTAACCTCAGGTTCTACAGGCTCCTCAACAAAAATTTCCGATTCAGGTAATTCTGAAGAAATTTCGGATTCAGCCTCAGCCTCGGTTTCGGTTTCAGATAGGACTTCAGCTTCAGATTCGGCTCCGATTTCAGTTTCAACTTCAGATTCACCCTCAGTTTCGACTCCGATTTCGGTTTCAACTTCAGATTCAGGCTCAGACACAGACTCCGGTTCTAATTCCACACCCGTTTCAGCCTCAACATCAGTTCCTGGCTCAGATTTAGGCTCAGCAGTTTCCTCAGACACAGTCTCATAATCCTGCTCAATTTGAGAGCCTTCCACGCCTTCTCCCGTAGAGACCTCCTCTATTACAGCTTCTTCAGCTACTATCCCATCAGGAATAATCTCCTCTTCGTTTACTTGCGCCAAAAAATCAGAATTTAAAAATTCCGCAGTCAAAAATCCTGAAAAAGCCAGGGTAAAGATCAAAATTGCGCTTACCATCAACACATTTACACTCAAATTCCTATTTTTGTTTTTCTTATTTGTTTTTTTCACGCTTTTTTAAGCATAATATTTTCTAATTATTTTACCATAAATCACCCAGCAAGTAAACTTAAGAATCAACTTTTTCTCAATGCAAATGCTAATGTTTAAGAGCTAATTTTCTAATAAAATCCTATGAATCACAAATTACCGCCTTTAAACTACGAATTCAATGCTCTTGAGCCCTATATGGATGCAAAAACCGTAGAAATTCATTACTCCGCGCATCATCAGGGCTATGTAAATAAGCTTAACGCGGCACTTGAAGGCCATCCCGAGCTTCAGGAAAAATCGCTAAAAGACCTTTTAAAATCCCTGAATGATATCCCCGAAGATATCCGCACAGCTGTTAGAAACAATGGCGGAGGAACATTTAATCACAATTTATATTGGAAAATAATGACTCCGGGTGGAGCCAAGGCACCAAAAAACAAGCTTAACGAAGCCATAAATTCAAGCTTCAACAATTTCGATAGATTTAAAAAAGATTTCACGGAACTAGCCGGTGCACATTTTGCAAGCGGTTGGGCCTGGCTTTATATGAATAGCGAAAAAAATCTAAAAATTTCAAGCACACCTAATCACGATTCACCTCTAATGGAAGGCCATACCCCCTTGCTCGTCCTGGACGTATGGGAGCATGCGTATTATCTAAAATACCAAAACCGCCGCCCCGAATTTATTGAAAATTGGTGGAACCTGATAAATTGGGACGAAGTTGAAAAAATCTACACGGAAGCTTGCCAGTAAAGCCTCTAAAATGTAAAATAACTTTGATATTTATTAACAACATTTTAAGATGGTTATTGGAGCACTTATACTTGCAGTTATATTAATTGCGGGCTTTGTAATTATTCTCTACAATGGATTGGTTCGCCTTAGAAATAAGGTAAATGAAGCATGGGCTGACATCGACACCCAGCTTAAAAGAAGGTACGACCTAATCCCAAATTTGGTTGAGACAGTAAAAGGGTACGCCACACATGAGAAAGATACTTTAGAAAAGATTACTCAAGCCCGAAATATGGCAATGCAGGCAAATACCGTTCAGGAAAAAGAGCAGGCTGAAAATATGTTAACAAGTGCGTTAAAAACTGTTTTCGCCCTTGCTGAAAATTATCCGGACCTTAAAGCGAATCAAAATTTCATGAATCTTCAAAACACTTTAAAAGAAATTGAAGAACACATTCAGCTTTCACGAAGATACTACAACTCAACGGTTCGCGAATTTAATACCAAGATTGAAATTTTCCCAAACAATCTTATTGCAGGAGCCTTGGGATTTAATAAAAGAGACTTCTTTCAGGCGGGTGAAGGAGAGAAAGAAAATGTTAAAGTTAGTTTTAAGGAAGAAGCTTCAGCTCCGACTCCGCCAACTCCACCGGCAGCACCCAAGCAAGAAA
>WJKE01000095.1 GCA_014729275.1 Candidatus Peregrinibacteria bacterium
AGTTTCTGCACAGAAAAAGTTGAGGATAGCGAAGTTGAATCGAGGTATGTGAGCAAAGCGAAAGAGAGGGAGGTGCGGGCGCGGACTCAAGGGCGCTGTTCGCATAAAGGCTGCAAAAAGCCTATTGAGGAGCTTCACCATAAAATTCCGTATGCTATAGCTCGAAATCACAAAAGTTTAGTGGGTCTGTGCAAGGTGCATCATGAATTTAAGCATAACGGAGTTGAACACCCGCTTAATTATGTTGATTTGAAAATTAGAGAGATGTGGCGGTGATTGGCTTGAGATGGGGCGTAAATTGTGGTATAATATTTTGATAGAAATAAAAATAAATACCATGAAACTCAAAATAAAATTCATTTTGGCTTTAACCTTGCTTGGCGCAGTTTCGTTTAGTGCTACTGTGTTGGCAGAGGGGAAGATTATTTGTACCGGTGAAATTTCGAATCAGGTTACGCATGATAATGCGAATGCGGGTACTTCTGATTTTGATGAGGATACGGAGACGGATTTAAGTGTTTTGGGGATTCCGGATGGGGGTTTTGCTCCTGCAGATTCAAAAAATGCCGCTTGTACTGATGATGGTGATGCGACTTTTGCTTTGGGTGCTGATGAATATATGGTTCGTGGGTATGCATGGAATACAAATTTGAGTTTTATTTCTTTTTATTGTGATGGGGTTAGTGGTCCCGGAATAAATGAAGGTGTAGCCTGTGGTGCGTATGACTATTATACCTGGCTGGACACTGCCGATAGCGCGGGACCAGGGTCCAGACAACTTAAGGGATATGCCTGGAATTCTTCTTTTGGGTATATAAATTTTTATTGCAAGGGTGGAGTAGATGCAAATGGCGATCCTTGTGGAGCATTTGATTACGGAGTTACGCGTGATGAGGCAACAGGGGATTTGAGCGGTTATGCCTTTTCGCAGGCAGGTATTTATATGAATTTTGATGGAATTAATATGCAACTACCCGGAGTAGTGCCTCCCGCTGTTAATTATTGTGATAATCAGCCTTATGTTTGTATTGAGGTTGAGCCGGATGCTTCTGATTTGGATTTTGTTACCGAAGTTGATAGAAAATATGCCGATGCTGTGGATGGCTATAAAATTATTATGCATTTAAAGGAAGTGGATGGAGTTACTCCTTTAAATACTGCAAATTATGATATGGAAGCATTTTTTGATTCTTTGAGGTTTACCTGGGAAGATACCGTGAAGCAGGATCAGCGAGCAGGACAGATTGCAGATACAAATTTGGGGCGAAACCCTACACCTTTGGCAAGAGGTGGAGGAATAGTTTATAAGCCTGTTTCCGGTTTGACTGAAGCTGACTTTGAAGATCTTGGTGGTGGTGAATATAAATTAAAAAAGACTATTAGATCTATTGCACCAACTTCGAATTTTAATAAATCCATGACTTCAAGTTTGGAGCCAGCAGTTGCATTTAAAAATGAAACGTTTTTACATGATTATGGTTTTGGTGAAATTGAGCCCAGTGTATTAGAATTAAAGAATATTGCATATACCATGGAAACTTCTGGAGGAGTGGAAGTGAGTTCCGGTCCTATTTACCCAAATGGAAAAGATGGAATTTCGTTTAAGTTCGCACCTCCAATAGCTATAAATACTTTATATGCAAATGATGAAGAGGATAAAATTCTTGGATTTAGAGGAATTCCTATTAGTTTTAAGATTGCCGCTGAGGTTATTAAAAAGGTGACCAAGAATCCTTACGTGAATTTGTATTTGGATTATGATCAGACTGAAACATCCAATGCATGTGGAACAAAGGTTTCTAGATTTGATTTCTTTTTCTTGAGTGATCCGTTTTTAGAGGAGGGGGCACCTGATGAAACTGCTGCAAATAGGGTTTCGGCATTGGAGAAAAAGGATCTTACAAAAATTTTGGATAATCCAACTGATATGCAGGGCTTGGCTTTAATTGATGAATTGGAAGAAGGTGAAATTCCTTGTGATGTTGCGCAGGGACCAGGTTTCTATACAGTGATAAACTATTTAACCGAAATTGCTGAGGGAGCTTATAATGTTTATTATTATTCGAATAAATTGCCTAGAATTGGAGGGGATTTAATTTATAATCCTGCGGCAATTGTTCATGGTAATGTGTATACGCAAATTGGATTTACACCAACCGCTTCTATAAGTTCTCAGCAGCAGCTTGGTAGTGTGAATATAGATATTGTTAGGGATACAATTAAGGAAAATATGGCAAAAGAGGTTAGGGATTATGAATTTCGCGAAGGGGCGGTTTGTAATGTTAAGAATCTTAATAATTATAATGTTTCTGTGTGTAGCCCGTCTACAGGAAAAAGGTTTGTTGAGTTAAATATTGGTGATGAGTATGTATATTATACTCGCGGTAATGGTGTTGAAATTTCTTCTGCACAGAGCCTTAAAGGGCCGCGTGTAATAATTGTGGATGGAGGAAATTTGTACTTGAATGCAGATATTTATAATGAAACGAGGGAGAGTTTGGCGATAGTGGTTTTGAGAAGGCATGGGCAAACTTATGCGGAAGGTGGAAATATTTATATTGGTCCAAAAGTTAAGAATATTCAGGCTAATATAGTTGCTGATGGAAGTTTATTTTCTTATTCAGGAGATAAGGCTGATATTGATAAAAATACCGGAGAGCCTGTTTGGGCAAGTTCAACTGAAATGGTGGATACACTAAAGAATCAATTATTTATTGAAGGAAGTATTTCATCACGGAATACCGTGGGGGGTGCAGATTTGGATTCTCCAAGGTCCGGTCAGTTTGGTGACGCAAAAGATTATTTGCTACTTGGGACAGGTGAAATTTTAGAGGCTCCGTTTACGCCTGAAGAAAGGCTTAGGGCACAGTTATATGATTTAAATTATTTGAGATTATTTAAACAGGCTATTCAAATGTTGGGTGGTCTTCCGGTTGATCAACAATGTCAGAAGGCACTTACCAGTGATGATCTTTTGGATATTTCGAATGGAGTTACAGTTATTGGTGAAAACAATCAGCCTTGTGATGGAATTAATCCACTTGCCGGGGTTGATCAAGGCGGAGATTTAGTTCCTCCGGAGGATACTTCTATTTTGGCGGAAGGTCTTGATAGTACAGATTATGGTCCGGTTTACATTTATTATGTAGCACCTCCACAAGATTCGTTTGTGTTCTCAAGTCCGGGAACAGTACAGATTACTGATTAAGGCTTAAGGCTTGTACCAATCTAAGCTAACATCCGGATAGTTTTTGAGTTCCTGGACCATGATTTTTTGGATATCTTTGAGTTTTTCTTCAGAAGTGGCTTCGAAGCGGAGCGTTAAGTTTGGGCTAGTGTTTGAGGCTCTAACTGCTGCCCAGGAGATGTCGTCAAATTTTATCCTAACTCCATCAATGGTTATACAGTCATAAATGGAGGTAAAGTGGGCTACCAGTTTATCTACAATATCGAATTTTTTGTCATCTGGGCAGTGAGCTTTAAATTCTGGCGTTGTGTAGCTTTTGGGCAGATCTGTGAATTGTTCTGAGAGTGGAGAATCGCTGCCTGAAATAATTTCTACAATTTTTGCTGCGCCCAGTAATGCGTCGTCAAATCCATAGTAATTTTCTGCGAAAAATAAGTGTCCTGAAACTTCACCGGCTAAAGGAGCAGAGAGTTCTTTCATTTTTGATTCTATAAAGCTGTGGCCGGTTTTGCTCATAATGGGTATAGCGCCCAGCCTCTTCATTTCGTTTATAATTACTTGTGAAACTTTTACATCAAACACTACTTTAGGATTTTTAATTCTGCTTACAAGATCTTTGGTGAGAAGTAGAAGCATAAAGTCTGCTGAGTACATGTGCCCTTTTTCATCTACTACTCCAACTCTGTCGCCGTCGCCGTCAAATCC
>WJKE01000096.1 GCA_014729275.1 Candidatus Peregrinibacteria bacterium
CATATAAAGTAATTGGTTAAGATTTAAAAAATATTTTCCTCTTCAGCACTCTCTTCAGGTTCCGAGATTTCTTCGTTTCCTTGTTTTTTCTTTGAAAGAATTATCATGTCTTGCATTACGATTTCTGTTTTGTATCTCTTTTCACCGTCTTCGCCGTCCCAGCTTCGTCTTTTTAAATATCCTTCCAAATACACTAATTTCCCTTTTTTAAGGTATTTTCCACAGATATCCGCCAAACGCGCCCAGGCTACAATCTCGTGGAATTCAGTGGATTTATTCTTTTCTCCTTCGCTGGTTGTCCATTCTCTATTTGTAGCAATTCCAAAGGTGCATACTTTTTGATTGTTTTGTGTCTCTTTCAGTTCAGGGTCTCTTGTTAAATTCCCAATAATTATCACTTTATTTACTGATCTCATAATATTATATTAATTTGTTATTGATTATAAACTGATGTCCGGGTCATTGATCAGGCTCTTAAGCTTTTCATCTACATCACTTAGACGATTTTTGGATTCTTTTTCCTTAACTTTCTTTTCTTCCTTTTTTTCTTCTTCCACATTCTCCTCCTCTCCTTCCTCTTTTACCTCTTCTTTTGGTTCTTCAACTTTTTCTTCTTTTTTTACAGGAGCGGGTGGAGCTGCCGGCTTTGCAACTTTTTTTTCCTTTTTCCTGGAGTCTTTTCCTTTTTCAGCTTCTAACTTTTGCTCTTCCGCTTCTATATCTTTAAGAGTAAGTATCTGAAAATCCGCAGGAGTCTTTGTAACCAAAAATCGGAGTACATTATTCATAAGTACCAGATTTTTGTTTAACTCGTTTACTTTTTCAGGGGTGGGATAATCAAAATTAAGCACAGCATAAATACCCTGCTCTTGTTTTTTGATCCTGTAAGCCAAATCTCTCAGGCCCCAGACCTCTTGGTGTTTTATCTCTCCCCCGTTTGAGCTTATTAGCTCTGAAACTTCTTTTAGTTCGGTGTCTGTACCGGCTTCTCCCAATTCAGGAGAAAAAATCAGCATAAGTTCGTAATTCATATTTCCTTTGGGTTAAGAATAACTCTAACATTTGTTAGAGTAGAAAATATTAAGCAATGGGAATTTAGCAAAGTGGCTAATTTAATGCAATAGCAAAATGCAATTTTTGTTAAAAAACGTCAAGTATTTAAATGTATAACTGCTTTTTTGTTTTCGATATGTCAAGACCCTGTTTTTATCATATTTAAGCTTAAAAACACACTTGATATTGACTTTTTTAATATCCAATGCAATAATGCTCGGCAAAAGTCAAGCATAGGGCATTGAAAGAATTATTATAAAAGGAGATAATTTATAGTAGTTACAAAGAAATATTTGTAATTAAAAAACCATAGATAAAATATCTACAAACATATTGGAAGTAAACAAGTTCGCGCAGAGATCCAGGCATCTTAAAAATTTCTCTAGGCGCGTGCTTTTAAAAACCAAGGTGAACGCTTTAAATAAAGCAGCTGCTACAGTTATCGGTAAGATAAAAGGCGTTAGTTTTGTAGCTAAAACAGCTAAAGCTATGGCATTTGCAAAGGCTTTAGTTCTTGAAGTTGTACCTGTATCTCCCCAAAGGAGACTTGTGTTTTATGCGGGTATTATCTCTACTACTATGCTTGCAAGCACTTCCTTAACTGCTGTGGGTACTTTTACTGCTACTCCTATGGGATATTCTACTGATTATATAAGTTCATACGCGCTTCCAGGTGATATTTTAGTATCTGACGATGATGGGTACCTGGTAAAAATCAATCCTCAAACTAATGATTCCAATAGAATTGGTCTGACAGATTTTGCAGTTCATACTGTTGAAAGCGGCGAATCTCTTTCTGTTATTGCTGCAAGATACGATGTAAGCATGGAAACAGTGCTATGGGAGAACAATATTAGGAATGCAAATGCTATAAGGAGTGGTCAAAAATTACTGATTCCACCTGTTGATGGTATTAGTTATAAGGTAGGAAGCGGAGATTCTGTAGATAAATTAGCTGAAAAATATGATATTGAGTCTCAGGCGATTATTGCTCACAACAATTTAGACGGAAACATTATTAAAGGACAAAATTTATTCTTACCCGGAGCTAAACCTATTGCTCCTCCGGTGACTGTTGCTGTTGATTCACGATCAACCTCTACAGCCGGATATGTTCGAGCTGTTGACTACTCTAGTGTTCCAGCGGCTTCATCGGCTCCTGCCACAGATGCTATCTTTATATATCCTTCAAGAGGTAAAATTACTCAAGGGTATAAAGCTGGTCACTATGCTATAGATATTGCTGATACAAGTCGTCCTCCAATTTGGGCTGCCGGTGCGGGTACTGTAACCAAAGTGAGTACGGGTACATGGGGCGGAGGTTACGGAAATCACATTATTATCGATCATGGAGGAGGATTAAAATCTCTTTATGCGCATCTTGATAGTGTGAATGTATCTAATGGACAGTGGGTTAACCAGGGTGATGTAATTGGAATTATGGGTAATACAGGACGAGTTTACGGTGTAACCGGTATACACTTACACTGGGAAGTAATTCTAAACGGTGTGAAACAAAATCCAAATAACTACTATTAATTTGCTTTTTAAAGCCTTTAAGTTTGTACTTCATATACCAAGAAATATCTTGGTTTTTTTAATTAAGGTATACCAACGTACGCTTTCTCCAGACCATGGAGTAATAAAAGTGTTGTTTCCAGGAGGATATTGTCGTTTTACTCCAAGCTGCTCAACATATTCTATAGAGGCTGTAAAAAAATATGGTGTGATTTATGGTGGAGCAAAGTCAATTTTTAGGGTAATTCGCTGCAATCCATTTAGCCGGGGCGGGGTCGACCCTGTCGATAAAATCTAATCTCGTATTTGGGTAGACTTTTTATCAATGGCATGCCCTTGTTCTCATCGTTTATATAAGCGAGATGTATTATTTTGCGATGCTTCTTACAGAGGATACACTCACCACCGAATCTCTTGACTTTCTACATATGTAGAAATAAACTGCTTTTTGCTATTTAAAACTCCAACAATTATGCCAATTAAACGTGCGCTTATAAGTGTCTTTGAAAAAGAGGGCATCCTGGAATTTGCCAAGCAATTAGATGAGATGGGAGTGGAAATTTTATCTACAGGAGGGACTGCAAAAATCCTGAAAGAAGGAGGGATTGAGGTTAAGGATGTGTCTGATTATACCGGGTTTCCGGAAATGATGCATGGAAGAGTAAAAACCCTGCACCCGCTTGTTCATGGAGGGATTTTGGCTGTGCGTGATAATGACGGGCATATGCAGCAGGCTAAGGATCAGGGGGTAGAAATGATTGATATGGTGGTTATTAATTTGTATCCTTTTGAAAAAACTGTGGCTAAGGAAGGAGTAAGTGAGGAAGAAATTATTGAAAATATTGATATTGGTGGCCCTAGTATGGTGAGGAGTGCTGCCAAAAACTTTAAATACGTGACTGTACTTACGGATCCGGCTGATTATGATGTGGTCTTGGAGGAAATGAAAGAGAATGGTGAATGCAGCCTGGAGATGCGTCGAAAATTGGCCGGGAAGGCTTTTAAATTGACTACTGGTTATGATACTGCGATTAAGAATTACTTTGCGGGCGATGATACTGAGGGGTTGAATCTGCATTTTTATAAAGTTATGGACCTTAGATATGGTGAAAATCCGGCTCAGGAGGCTGCTTTTTATAAAGATCCTTCAAATAAAGATACAAATATCCCCAATGCTGAGGTTTTGGGCGGAAAACAGCTTTCTTACAATAATATTGTGGATGCGGACAGTGCGCTTAATTTGGTAATGGAATTTAAGGAGCCAACTGCGGTTTTTGTTAAGCATAACAATCCTTGTGGGGTTGCGAGTGCGAGTGAGGCCACGGAAGCGTTTATGAATGCGTATAAAGTGGATCCTATGTCTGCTTTTGGATGCATTATTGCTGTGAATTTTGAGGTGACAGACGCAATTTTAGATATCATGAAGGCTGAAAAGATGTTTGTGGAACTGATTATTGCACCATCTTACACAGAGTCCGCATTGAAACGCTTGAAAACAAGAAAAAATCTGCGAATTTTGAATACAGGTGAATTTAAGGAATTTACAGATAAAAGAGTGATGAAAAGGGTTAATGGAGGCCTGCTGGTTCAAAGTAGGGATGAATATCAGCTAAAACCTGATGATTTGAAGGTGGTTACCAAACTAGAGCCAAGCGAGGAGGAAATTAATTCGCTTCTTTTTGCGACATTGGTGTGCAAACATGTGATTTCGAATTCGGTTGTAATGGCTAAGGGTAAAGTGACTACCGGTATTGGGGCTGGTCAGATGTCGCGGGTGGATAGTGTAAAGATTGCGTGCAGTAAAGGTGGTGATAGAATTGAGGGTTCTGTAATGGCGTCTGATGCCTTCTTCCCTTTTCCGGATGCAATGGAGCAGGCAGCAGCAAATGGTGTAAAAGCTTTTATTCAACCGGGAGGTTCAATTCGTGATGATGAAGTTATTGCGCGGGCTGATGAGCTGGGTGTAAGTATGGTATTTTCCGGAAGGAGATATTTTAGACATTAATATATATGACAATTGTTGAGGCCCTAATTTTGGGTATAGTTCAGGGCATAACTGAATTCTTACCTATTTCTTCGAGTGGGCATCTTGTGCTGGGTGAAACATTACTGGGCCTAAAAGTAGAGGAATTGAAGAGTTTTGATGTTGTGGTGCATTTGGGTAGTCTGATGGCGATTTTTGTTTACTTTAGGCGCGATATTTGGGGGCTACTTAAGTCATTTTTTGGGATATTTGTTGGAAAATTTGATAAATCTGACCCGTTTTTAAAGCTGATTTTATTTATTTTGATAGGAACTATTCCGGCAGTTGTTGTGGGATTTACACTTGAGGATCAAATTGATGCCTTTTTTAGGAGTCCTGAGAGGGTTGCGCTATGTATGATTGTAGTAGGTATTGTTTTTGTAGTGAGTGAATTAAGGCGAAAAAAACTAATTACCGAGGGGTTGAACTGGTGGAAGGCAATTATTATTGGTATTGCTCAGGCAGCTGCCTTGATTCCCGGTGTTTCGAGGTCGGGCTCAACTATAGCTGCCGGGCTTTTTAGTGGTATGAAGAGGGAGGCAGCCGCCAGATTCTCATTTTTACTGGGGATGCCGGCAATTTTTGGTGCAGGCCTTTTAACTGCTACTAAAATCCCGGAATCGGGGGGCTTAAGTGTAAACTATCTTCCCCTATTAATTGGTTTTGCCTCCTCATTTGTGTTCGGATTAATTAGCGTGTCCTTTTTAATGCGTTTTCTAAAGAGGCATACATTAATGGTGTTCGCCCTGTACTTAATATCTTTAGGGCTTTTTGTGTTAAGTTTTAATTTTATGTAGACAAAAAATATATTTTAATTGTATGATAGGTAAAAGTACAAAATTTCTTTAGCTATGGCGAATTATAAAGATTACAAAATTGCTACCCTGGGTAGCCACACAGCTCTTCAAATTCTGAAAGGAGCAAAGGATGAAGGATTTGAAACAATTGCAATATGCAAAAGGGGGAATACCAAACCTTATGAAAGCTATAAAGTAGCGGATAAAATTATTGAGGTCGATGATTTTAAGGAATATTTTCAAATTGAACAGCAACTTATTGATGAGAAAGCTATTATTATCCCGCATGGGTCTTTTGTGGCATATATTGGAGCTGAGGAGGTGCAGAATGTTAAAGCTATGCATTATGGCTCAAAGGGCATTTTAGAATGGGAATCTGACCGAAGCAAAGAAAGAAAATGGCTTTTAGATGCGGACCTTAAACTTCCCAAAGTTTTTGATTCTCCTGAAGATATTGATAGGCCGGTAATAATTAAATTCCATGGTGCTAAAGGTGGCCAGGGTTATTTTTTGGCAAATTCACCCGAGGAATTTCATGAGAGATTTAAGGAATTTCCTGAAACTGAGGACCAAATTGCTATTCAGGAATATATTGTTGGGGTTCCGGTTTATTCTCACTATTTTTTCAGCCCATTAACAGATGAGCTTGAGGTTATGGGATTTGATAAGAGATACGAATCCAATGCAGACTCAATCGGGCGTATTGCCGCTAAGGATCAGGTTGATGTTGGCATCAGAACTACATATACAATTACAGGTAACGTTCCTATTGTGCTTCGAGAATCCATCCTTCCAAAAATATTTGAAATGGGTGAAAATGTGGTTAAAGCTTCACAAAAACTAACTGATAAAGGACTTTATGGGCCTTTCTGCTTAGAAGGAATTATTGACCCGAATCTTGATTATTTTGTTTTTGAGATTTCTGCAAGGATTGTTGCGGGAACGAATCCATATATTAACGGTTCTCCATACACCCGGCTCCGTTATGATGAACCAATGAGTACCGGTCGGCGTATTGCGAGAGAAATTAAAACAGCAATTGAATCCGATCAACTTGATAAAATTCTGGGTTAGCTGATAGACTTTACCGGACTTTCTACAACAAAGCCATACACAGTCAGCTTGATAAAATTCTGGGTTAGCTGATAGACTTCTATCCGTATTTTTAATCTAAAAAAAATGATACTTATAGATGAAATTATGGAGCTTGTTTCCTCATACAACCTAAATGATATTACAATTGGTGTGCTTGGAGGGCATAGCGCTCTTGATGTATGCCAGGGCGCGAAGAAATATGGATTTAAAACGGTTGCTGTCTGCCAAAAAGGGCGCAGTGAAACGTATAGCAAATACTATAAAACACGGCCTAATCCGCATGAGGAGGGAAAAGAAATCGGTTGTATAGATGAAATTATTGAAGTTGAAAAATTTGCAGATATTGTGAATGAGAATGTGCAGGAGCGGCTTAGGGATATGAATACAATTTTTGTGCATAACCGATATTTTTGGGTTTACTGTAATTTTGAAGACATTGAGAATAAGTTTCGAGTGCCAATATTCGGGTCAAGGGAACTTGTTAAAAAAGAAGAAAGGGATCAGCCAAAAAATCAATATTATCTTCTTAAGAAAGCGGGAATTCGAATTCCAAAAATTTTACGTGAAGGTGATAAGGAAATGGATGAAGAAACGCTAAAGGCCGCTCTTGATACGCATTTTGTGGAAGAAAAAGGCGGACCGCTGATTGTAAAAGTAAATGAGTCTATTCGAGGCTATGAAAGAGCGTTTTTTGTTATTACGCGAGAAGCAGATTATTTCAGAATCGGAAAAGAAAAAATAGAAAAAGGTGAAATTACTCAGGAGGATCTGGATCGTGCTGTGATTGAAGAATATATCATTGGTGCCCAGATCAATTTTAACTATTTCTACTCCCCTCTGCTTGACGAACTTGAGCTGATGGGGACAGACACCAGAAGACAAACAAGTTTAGATGGATTTTTAAGATTGGATGCTAAAACTCAGACGGATCTGCTGGAAGCGGGCTATAAACCATCTATGGTGGAAACCGGGCATATTGCTTGTACCACTAAGGAATCTATTTTGGAAAAAGCTTTTAAGGAAGGTGAGAAATTCGTAAAAACATTAAAACAGGAGCTTAGCCCGGGTATTATTGGCCCATTTGCTCTTCAGGGGGCAATGGCATCGCTTCATGGTAAGGAAGAATTTGTTGTTTTTGATGTAAGCATGAGGATTCCGGGATCTCCAGGAACCAGATTCACTCCTTCTACAACATATTTATACGGTGAACCTGTAAGCTACGGTGATAGAGTTGCTATGGAAATTAAAAAAGCACTGGAGCTTGATAGGCTTAAGGATATTTTGAGTTAAGATTTTGGTTTCCAGAGTAAAATCTCAAAAATATTTATTAGAAGAGATAACAGGATGACGTAAAGTCCCCACTCATACTTTTCGAATATGAAACAAATTAGGGCGATTCTATCCATATAAATTGGTTCGAATTCGTTTTTGAGCACGGTATTCTCGTAGATTACCCATCCTTTAATCAAAATGTAGAGACCAAGAATTGGTGCAGTTAAAATAGGGTCGTAGTGCAAAAAAATGCCGGCGAGAACCAAAATTAATACCATTCGGTCAGATCCCCTATCAAAAAGCCAACCGATTTGTTTTTTTCTGCCTGTTTTGTTTTCAAGTTCAGCAATACTGCCATCAAAAATATCTAAAATAACAGATAGAATTATAAAAATTGTAAAATAAGTGTGGTTCTCAAAAAGTGTTACCGCTGCCAGAATCCCCATTAAAAAGCTAAAAAGCGTGAGTGAATTA
>WJKE01000097.1 GCA_014729275.1 Candidatus Peregrinibacteria bacterium
CCTTACACAGCCGTTTTGAGACAATGAAACGTCTTCATTGTGGTATTCATAACATTGAAAGATTTGCTAAAAGACTTATGTTTTGTCTTCTTCCGTTCTCAATTCTTACTGACATTTTGGCCCAAAGTGTTTAGAGAGCCGGCTTTTGTCTTAAAAGATCGCATTTTTTCTTCATATAATTTTTGACTTACAGTAAATAAATATAGTTTTGCACTTTAAAATATAGCTTAAGATAAGCACCAAATTGTGTACGGTAAAATGCCAAAAAGCGAAAATTATTGACAATTTTTTGGCAAAACCAGGGCCTTTTTAATTTTGCTTGTTGACAAATGCCAAAAAATCCAAAAAGATTAAAATACACATATAAAATCCAATGAATTATACACTATTCCAAAATTCGGAAGATTTGGAAATCTTGCGCAAGGTCGGGCATTCTATCAGTATTGCGGAAGCAATGAATGAATGTCTTTGGATTGGAGACAAAAATAATATTACTATCTATATTAATCCTGTTTTTGAAAAATTGTCTGGCTACAGCCTTGAAGAAGCCATTGGCAAGCCGGGTAACTTTTGTTTTGACAAAGCCAGCAAGAATATTATTGCAAAACACAATAAAATTAAAGCCCGTGGGGGAGCAGTGCAATACAGGGCAACAATGGTCACAAAAAAGGGAAAACGCGTTCCCCTTTTAATCAGTTCGGCACCAACCTCGGCAGGAGGCACCATTGGAATTTTCATAAATCTTTCAAAAATTAAAAAATTAGAAGAAAAGAAAAGAATATCAGAACAAATAATTAAAAATTCAAATGAAGCAATAGTTGTACTGGATAAATGCCGAAAAATAAAAATGTGGAGCAATGGAGCAAAAAGAGTTTTTGGATATAAAGAAAATGAAGTCCTTGACCGCACCCTTGATTTTATAATACCGCCGGAAGAAACAAAAGAAAACAGAGGATTAGTCAGACAAGTGGAACAAAAGAGATTCATAAAAAATCTGGAAGTAAAACGTATTAGCAAATATGGTGAAATTATTTACGTAACAGTATCGATTACCAAAGTCACAGACGAAGCTAATGACTTTATAGGATACCTGGTTATTTACAGCGATATAACTCTGCGAAAAAAGCTCAACAGCAAACTGCAAAAAAAATTCGAAGCAATGCAGGACGCATATAAAGAACTGGGTACTCAAAAACGCCAAATGGATTATTTTTACGAAATCATGAAAATGTCAAGCTCCGAAGAATCGCTCGAAAACCTGGAAAAACTCATAGTAAGCGCAATATGTATGCTCACAAAATGCGATGCAGCAGTACTCCGTTATTATCAGAAAAAAAATAATTCACTAAAAATCGCACAAGGAATTGGGATAGATAACAAGTGGTGGAACAAAGGAAAAATAAATTTTGAAGGCAGTCTTGCAGAAGAGGCCTTTATGAATAAAAGACCACTAATAATTGACGATATTAAGAATTCTCAAAGACACCAGGGGGTAAATCTGGTCAAAACTCACCGTTTCCAAACAGTAATATTACTTCCCCTTTTTATAGGTACACATTTTATTGGCTCTTTAAGTATCTATTCCACCAAGCCGGAAAAATTCAGATTCATTGAAACGGACTTCCTTGAAAAATTTGGCCAACAAATCTCAATAGCTCTTTTCGCAAAACAAAAAACTCCATCAATTGACAATTGCCAATTTCAGTAAAATAAAGTAATATTTTCATAAGTTTTTTACCTTCTTTATTATGCCAAGAAGATTTTTACCTAGAAAAGATACAGGTCTATTTAAAAGAATATTATTCTGGTTGTTTACTTTAATGGTGGGGCTCGGTTTCCTGGGAATTATAGCAGTGGGTAGTTTTTTAGCCTTCATTTCAGTGGGGCTCCCCGATGTCACCAATTTAGAAAACCTTGCAGAAGCACAATCAACTGAAATTTTTGACCGTGAAGGCAATCTTCTTTACACAATACACGGAGAAGAAAACCGCGAACACATCAATTTCGAAGACATCTCTGATAACCTTAAATTAACAACAATCGCGATTGAAGACGCCGAATTTTGGGAACACAGTGGTTTTGACATTTGGGCTCTTGGAAAAGTGGCAATGTATGAATTTTTCGGAATTGGACGCCCAAGGGGAGGATCAACAATCACACAACAATACATAAAAAACACGTTCCTGTCTCCGGAAAGAAGTTATGTTCGAAAGGCAAAAGAATTAATTTTAGCTATCAGACTTGAGAGAGCATATGATAAAGAAAAAATTCTTGAACTATATTTAAACAGAATCCCCTACGGAAACAATGCGTATGGATGCCAAAAAGCTGCTGAAATTTACTTTGGAAAAGACGCAAGTGACTTAACTTTAGCAGAAAGTGCTGTTCTGGCTTCGCTTCCACAAGCTCCAAGCCGTTATAACCCTTATGGTGACAACAAATATTCACATTTATTAAAAGAATTTACCGAGGACGAGCTTCATTTCAGAAAAATAGAAAGCGAACTTGACCTTGAGATTGAAGAATATGCAAGAGGCTTAATCGGTCAATTTGTAGACATTGGCAATGGAGAAAAAATATATATTGCAGGAAGAACAGATGTTGTTTTAGCTCAAATGGAAAAGGCTGGAAAAATAACCGAAGAAGAGAAAAAACAAACAAAAATTGAACTGCAAAAACTTGAATTCAACGAATACACACAAGAAATTAAATACCCACATTTCGTTCTATATATTAAACAAATTTTAGAAGACCGGTACGGAAATGAAATTGTAGAAAGAGGAGGACTGAAAGTATACACAACAATTGATCCAAATATTCAGGAGGCCGCTGAAAAAATTGCTGAAGAAAGGGGCGAATACAATGAAACAAATTTTGGAGCTAATAACATGGCAGTATTAACAATAAATGCAAAAACAGGAGAAATTCTAGCAATGCTGGGATCAAGAGATTACTTTAACGAAGAAATTGACGGTAATGTAAACGTAGTACTACGGCCTAGACAACCCGGTTCTTCATTTAAACCTTTTGTATACGCAAAAGCTTTTTATAATGGCTATGCGCCCGGAAACGTAATCTATGATATCCCAATAAAAATCGGCTCAGACAGGCCACAAAACTATGATGGAAAATGGCAGGGCCAAATATCAATGCGAAAAGCTTTGGGACAATCCAGAAACATCCCGGCAATAAAAACCTATTATCTTGCCGGTGAACAAGACGAAATAATAGAACTTGTTGAAAAGATGGGCATAACAACACTCAACAAATCTCACAACTATGGTTATCCGCTTGCCCTGGGGGCGGGAGAAATACCACTAATAGAAATGGTAACTGCCTATAGTGTGTTTGCAAACAATGGAAAAAAGCCTGAATTAACAGGAATTTTAAGGATAGAAAATGCCAACGGAGATATTATTGAAGAAAATATTCCAAAAGATTTTGAAGAAGTAATGGAACCGCAAGTTGCCTACCTAATCAACAATATTCTTTCAGACCAATCCGTTTCAGTGGGGCCAAAATTATTTGTTTCAGGCAAACTCAATGCTGCAAAAACAGGTACATCCACCAAAGAGAATAAAAAAGAAAGCGGCAGCAGCAACGTAAGGCCGAGCGATGCCTGGACAATAGGCTATACACCAACAATTGTAACAGGTGTTTGGGTAGGGAACTCAGATGGTAGCGGCCTTGGCTATACAGCAAATGGTTACGACACCGCAGCTCCTATTTTTAACGCGGTTATGACAGAAGCCTTAAAAAATGAACCGGCTGAACCATTCCCCGAACCTGAAGGAATAAAACATGTAGAAATTAGTAAAGCCTCAGGAAAATTGCCTGGACCGGGAACTCCGGCCACGATGATCGTCAGTGAGGTGTTTCCGAGCTTTAGCGTCCCCTCGGAAGAAGAGGATCTTTTTTTTAAAGTCGAAATTGATAAAGTTTCAGGTTTACTCGCAACTGAATTTACACCCGAAGACGCTATAGAAGAAGTTACATATCAAAATTTCGAACCAATAGCCGACTTATTTGACTGGGCAAATGAAATAAAAGCATATTACAATCTAAATAGCGAAACCGATCTGGATTCCGGAGCAATAATAGGAATGCCACCAACTAAATTCGATGACGTCCACACAGCTCAAACAGCATCAAATGCTCCAACAATCTCTATCACTAGCCCTACATCCCACAGTTCATTAAGCCCCGGACAGTTTGATGTAGCAGTTAATGTTGAAGTTCCTAACGATGTTGAGCGCGTTGAATACTACATAAACAATAAACTCGAATATTTTACCAGCTCTCCCCCATATACAGGACACCTCAACATATCAAAATTCCTGGCACCGGGATCAAGGCAACTAGTTGTTGCGAAAGTTGTCGACTCTTTAGGATATAGCTCCCAAGCTGCAATTGAAGTTAAAGTTGGAGAGGATGGATCTGTAAGCCAAAGCAATAACAACGATTCTAATACTGAAAGTGAAAGTGAAAGTGAATCCGCCTCAGACAATGATACCCCGGAAGAAGAAGAAAAAACTGAAGAATAATAAAGAAAGAAACAAATCGCCCCCCCCCTTGCCAAAAGCCCTTTTTTGTGTTAAGGTATATGGATAGAAAAATATCTGTATGCAATATACAAAAGAGCAATTAGAAAAACTACGCCATAGATGGACAACACCTAAAGGAAAACGCCTACTCAAAACAATTAAAGAATCGAGGTGTTATCTAAGTCCCGTACTATTTCGTGAAAAAGTTCACAATTTTCCTGGTATAAACGATGAAGAGCTCGAAGATAAAATCGATCTTCGTGGAGCACCATTAAGCGGTTTTGACTTTAGAACGATAATTGAAGACGAAAGTGTTGATCTTCAGGAAAAAATTGCAATAATTTCTAATATCCATTTTGAAGGTGCAATTTTAAAACATTGTAATTTCCAGGACGGAAAAATATTCGACTGCTATTTTGAAAATACTGATGTTACACATTGTGAATTTAAAGGGGCAACTCTAAACAATTGTAACTTTAGAGATTCCGATTGTACCGGATTAAACTTTAGGGGTGCAAAACTAATTAGTTGTGATTTCACAGATTCAGTTGTTAAAGATTTAATTCTGGATTCAACAATAGTTGACGAAAAAACAAGTTTTGGAAAAACATTGAAATCCGAAAAAGATGGAAATTACCATTTTGCCTC
>WJKE01000098.1 GCA_014729275.1 Candidatus Peregrinibacteria bacterium
CCTTACACAGCCGTTTTGAGACAATGAAACGTCTTCATTGTGGTATTCATAACATTGAAAGATTTGCTAAAAGACTTATGTTTTGTCTTCTTCCGTTCTCAATTCTTACTGACATTTTGGCCCAAAGTGTTTAGAGAGCCGCTTAATTCTTGACAAATTATTCAAAATAGTGTTAAATAAGTAGCTTTAAATAATTATTCCTATGCATAAAAAAACAGGCATAAATAAGCCATCTAGTGTTGATTTTAACTCAAATACGTTAAAAACTCTTAGTTTTGTGCTAATGTTTACTTCTTGTTTTAATGTAGCCATTTCTGAGGTTTTAGGGGCGGAAAATACCGATAATTTTGAAGAATACGCCTGTACTCCTGATAATTTCGCATCTAAAAGCGATTGTATGGATTTTATCGTGGAAAATCTTGAAATTAGTCAATTAAATGCGTTTTTTGCTGCCAGATTCAAATATGTTGATGATGAAGCCTTTACACACACTAATAATTTTGTAAATGCGCCTATATCCAGTAGGGATGAGTGGTCAGACCTGGATGTGGATGAAGACGGTAATTTAATAGGCGATTGTGAAGATATGGCGTTATTCATGGAAAACTTTACAAGTTATAGGGATTATAATTCCTTTATAATTGCACTGGATGGTCATGTTTCAATTGCTTGGATGGATGAGCAAAATTTGAATTTTGTTGATACAACTTCCATGGATGGACGGGATGCGACCCATCAAACTGCAAATCTTGATGAAAATGATGCTAAAGAGGCACTTTCTAAAATGATAGAAGGAAATGCAGATGCTATGAATCTTGGATTTTTGGTTGATGGAACCGATGTTTACATTTTTCCGGCGAATTTTTCATTAGCAGGGCGTTATGATGAAATGGAAAAGCTTTTAACAGCTGGGGATTATGAGGGGCTTAAAAGTTTGATAGGTGAAGAAATTGAGGTTTCACCGGAAAATCTTTCATTAAGACTTTCTTATCTTAATATTGAAAATTTAATGGATGCAGCTGAGGCTGATTTAAAAAATACGATTAATGATTTAATTCCACTTATAAAGGATAATGTTAAAGAAAAAGGTGCTATTGATTCTTTAGTTAAACAGGCAAGGGTTTTGTCGAAATCAGGCAAAAAGGAGGCTGCACTTATGCTAATTTCTGGAGCACTACAGTATTATAAAGATGGTTGGCATTTAGCTTCACTTTTAGATGCCCAGTCTGATTATTATTTAAAAAGCGGTCAGTTTGAAAAAGTTTATTCAAATGATATTAAATTGTACGATATTTATGAGAGTTCATCTGATGATGAATATGCTAAACAGGAAAATTTAAGAAAGTTTATTGGTATTCGAATTCAGCAAAGTACTGAATATGCACAGTTTATTGTAAGTGAAAAATCTGATGGTCCTTTTTATGACCAGGCTGATGATTCATTATATTTTCTTAGTGAAGAGTCTGAATCAGATTTTTAATTTTAGTGATGTCTTCATTAAGATTATTTGATCTTATAAAGACTGTCTTTGCTCTTTGGCGGTATATTCTATCTCTTTCAATGAAGAGGTCTTGTAACTCTTCTAATAAATTGTTTTTAGATTTTAATGATGGCCTGTTTTCGTCCCCCTTAACTCTTTGCGCGCAAAGCAAAGGATCTGCGTAAAGGTAAATTATATGGCCGGTTTTTAAAGCTTGGTGATTTTCGTCATCAAGAATAGAGCCACCACCCAAAGCTATTACTGCGTTTTCTTTTTTTGCCAGATTTTTGCAGGTTGCTTTCTCCAGTTTTCTAAATGCTTCCCATCCACCTTTATCAACAATATCTTTAATTTTTTGTTTTTCGTTTAATTCAATCTCTTCATCAACGTCAAAAAATTCACGATTTAATTTTTCAGCGATTTTTGAACCTATTGTGGTTTTGCCGCTTCCTCTAAGTCCTGTAAATATAATGTTAGTCATGGTGAAGCAGGTGAAAAAATTTTATTAAAGGGATCAAGGCAACAAGTGTTAGTAATCCGCTAAATATAATTGCATAATCGTATCCAAATTTCACCCCGAATGGCCCAAAAATTAGTGCACCAACTGCGGTTCCGCTTGTTGACATGAGTTTAAAAAGTCCGGAATTTCCGCCTACTCTTTCTTTATCGAAAAGTTTAATAATTCCGTAGCTTAAGAAAAAGAATATTGATGCGTCTCCTGCTTCGTGAATCATTCTAAATATCATTGAGGGCACTACAGGAGTTACTGCCATTGCAATGTGCCCCAGACCACTTAAGGTAATACCTAAAATCATCAGTAATGAAGGGGATATTCGTTTGAAGTTTTTGTAAATTATAAAGGACATAATTCCCATAAAAATTACGGTAATACCCATGAATGAGCCCACCCCAAGGCTGGATAATTGAAGGTTTTCTTTTAAAAATAGTCCATAACTTGTTTGTTCAGCTCCAAAGTGGATTGCAATAATAAAATAGCTTATTAAAAGTATTATAACTTTGGATCTAAATATGTCTTTTTTGTAGTGAATGAATTTTAGTTTGGTTGTAATTGTGTCTGAAAAAATTAACCATGCAACTCCTGCCATAAATAGGAATAAGAGCGATATTGTTAAGAATATTTTTTCAATATCTATGTTTAGGTTTAATGTAAAGCCTGTTAAAAACATTCCAATTCCAACTGCGATTGATCCCAGCCCCTGGTAAAATGCTATTCCTTTTAATGAGTTTTCGGCGTTTGAGCTTTTGTAAAATAAACTGTCTGAGGAAGTTATATAAAGTGATTTGCCTATTCCCCCTATTGTCATTGCAATTAGTATTACTATAAATGAACTTGTTGAGCTTAATGCAAAAAATTGTATAAAACTTAGAACTAAAGAAAGCATTGCTGTGCGTTTTGCGCTCATAGCGTCAGTGCTTAAGCCTGAGGGAAAAATGGTGATTAAGCTGGCAATTATATGTGCAGCGAACAATACTCCTATTTGAGTTCCGCTTAATCCAATATCAATAAAATGGATTCCCAGGAAGAAGTATACTCCCAAATTAAGAGTCCTAATTATACTGTTGAATATTGAAATTTTTAGAATGGGCTTATTTTGCATTGGCTTTTAATTTGTTTAAATCTTCCCAAAAGCTTGGATACGATTTATTTACGCATTCGGGAGACAGAATCTTAATGTTTGGAAAGTGGCAAGTCAATAGTCCAAAACACATTGCAATTCTGTGGTCAGAGTAAGTTTTAATTTTAACTTGATGTGGAATTTTAAGTTTTGGATTTCCTTGAATAGCTATCCAATCTTTTCCGGTTTCAACTTTTATTCCAATTTTTTTAAGTTCTGTTTCAAGAGCTTCAAGCCTATCACATTCTTTTATTCTTAAGTTGGAGATGTTTTTAATTTTAGTGGTTCCTTCAGTAAAAATGCTTAAAATTGCGAAGGTCATAACAAGATCGGGTGATGAATTCATGTCAATTTCGCCCAGAGATTTAAGCTTTTTTGGCCCGGTGATTGTTGTGCCTTCATTGTTTTTGCTAATTTCGCATCCCATTTTTTCAAGAATTTTTAGAAAAACAATATCTCCCTGAATAGAGGAGCTATTTATATTTTTAAGTAAGACGTTCATGCCCGGATTCAATGCACTGTAAGCGCCAATATAGGATGCGGATGAAGCGTCTGCCTCAATTTTAAAATTTTTTGGTGGAGTGGGGGATTGATTCCCATTAATTGTAAATTTTTCAAAATTTTCGTTTGAGATTTTCAGGCCAAATTGCTCCATTAATTTGATTGTCATTTTTATGTAAGGAATGGAACAAAGCTTGTTTTTGATGATGATTTCAGTTTTGCCTTCAATAAATGGGCAAATCATTAGCAAAGCACTTAAAAACTGACTTGAGATTGAGCCATCGATGTTTATGGTGGATCCGCATAGTACCGAGGGGTTAAAATTTAAGGGAAGAAAATCCGAAGTGTCTGAAATGTTTGCTCCTAAGGTTTTTAGAGCTTCTGTAAGTGGTTTTATTGGCCTTAGGCGCATCCTTTTAGATCCATCAAGGATAATATTTTTGTTAACGATGGCGCAGTATGCAGTTAAAAATCTTGTGGCAGTGCCTGCATCGCCAGTATTTATTTTAATTTGATCAGGTGATTTTTTTTCAAGAATTTTAAGATTTTTAAGCATTTCTTTTGTATCCTGGCAATCAACAATATTTTCGATTTTAATATCTTTTTTAGAAAGAGCTTTAAGCAATAAAACCCTATTTGAAATACTTTTTGAGCCGGGTACGGAAATCTTTATGTGCATGGTATTTTTGTGATTGTTACTTCTCCTATGCGTTTGGGGACAATTAGTTTAACATAATCTCCTTCTCTTTTTTTATCGGTTGATATGTCTTTTTTTGTGGGGCGTCTCATAGTTACTATTGGAAGGCCTGCATTTTTTAGTAATTCTTTAATTTTTTTGGCATCGGTTTCTTTTAGAATACCTTCTTTAACTGCGATTTTGTTTGCAAGAACCATTCCAATGCTTATGGCAAATC
>WJKE01000099.1 GCA_014729275.1 Candidatus Peregrinibacteria bacterium
AGTAAATACCGTGTACCTAAACAAGAAATACCTTCTATCTAAGTAAAAATAAAGTTATAATCCCAATTCCCATGCGGTTTCAATCAATTTCTCCTGCGTAAATACAAATTACTGGTTACCTAAAGAAGGATTACTGGTTACCTAAAGAAGACCCAAATCTATAAAGCCCCATTAATAGTGGATTTAACGACAGATTTTTTAATCACATATATTATATATATTTATATATATTTAACAACAACAAGGAAAACGAAAGATAAATTGTTGTTGTTTTTTTATTTTGACTTTTCTCTAAAGCGTGGTATAATCGTGTAATAATCAAAAAGTGATGCCACAAGTCTATCAAACAATTAGTGTTGAGGATGCAGAAGTGATAGAAGAAGAAATTTTAGCCAATTCTGATAATAATAGCTCGGAAAAGCTAAAGGAAAGTCTTCTGCCTGCCGTTATACACCCGGAAGCAAACTTCCTCAAACTTCCTTTTTTTGCACTTTCTTGGCGAGGACTTAAAAAGAAAACTAAAACGGAGTACAAATATATTGAAGAACGAGATGGGAAAAAAGTAGAGTTACTTTGGCGAGTTTCTTCAAACACCGAATATGGATATCCAACACCTTTTGACCGGAGAGTGAATAGAGCAATAGATGCAGTTCTATATGATATAATAGGCAAGCAAGGATACCCGGTTGAAAACCCGATTCGATTTTCAATATATCAAATAGCCCGGCTCATGGGGATAGAATCCGACAGCTCTACCCTTTACAACAATATACGAGAATCAATTGAACGAATTGTGGCAACTACCGTTAAATCGGAAGGTTCTTTTTATTTGAAAGATGAGAAACGTTGGTTAGGTAAAGTCTTCCATATTTATGAAAGCGTAGTTTTTCGCGGGTGGGAAATGCCAAGCGGTGAGATCGCTGAATCAAATTATTTGTGGTTAGGTCATGAGTATTTGCGGAACGTCAACGCCCAATTTACGAGGCCTTTGGATTATAGCTATTTTGTTAGTCTTAAAAGCGAATTGGCAAGTAGGTTATATGAACTTTTAAGCGGTAAATTTTTTGGTCTTCCGGACACAGTTGATCATTTACGCATAAGCTATTCTAATTTATGCCAAATACTACCAACCACAAAGCAAAGATACTATTCTAAAGCCAGAGAAAATATGGATCCGGCCCATGAAGAGTTAATCAAGACTGATTTCCTTTCAAAAGTGGTCTATCAACGTTACAAAAAGAAAACAGATTTTAATATCAAATATTACTTAGGAGAGCGAGCCAAAAACGAAAAGTCTGGGATTTTCTTCAAAAGGGGTCCCAAAGAAGAGCAACTACTTTTACCGCTTATAAAGGAATCTGACGAAGATGAACAACCTTTATCAGGGGTTGCCTTGGAACTTTCTGATCGAGGGATTACAAAATTGGCCGCAAAAAGTTTGGCTCAAAGTTACAGAGAGGATTATATTTGTCAAAAACTGGAAATGTTTGATTTTTTGCAGTCGGCTGAAAATGATATTATTTCCAGAAACCCGGCTGGTTGGCTCCGAGAAGCTATAGAAGAAGACTGGCAATTAAGCGATGAACAATCTAGGAAACAAGAAAGAATAGAAATAAAAAAACAAGATCAAGAACGTTATGAGCGATGGACTGAACATCGAAAGACGTTAATTGAACAAGATATAGAAGATTGGGATAAAATTACTCCGGAAGAAAGGGTAAGCGGAAGACTTGATCTTTGGAAAACTATGAATCCAGGGGTAAGTAAAAAAGAGATTGAAAAGCAGAAGCAGGAATATATTGCTCAGTTACCAAAAACTGAACAAGAAAAGCGGGAATACTTATCCCGGAATTACGAAGATCATCCACCAGATGATTTTAAATAGGCTACAATAAAGTGTAGCAACCACTATACTTCATGTTGCTACACCTATTTTTGGTTTTTAAAATGCGGTGTGCGGAAACAAATCAAGCGTTAAAATTCAATAAAAACAAGGCTTTATCAAGCAAACGGGTTGCTCTATCGAGCGAAGAAACTGGTTCGCCCCCGTCGCCTGCTAACCGCAGGCTGAAATCTTTTTTCTCGTACTGACCGCACTTCGACTCCGGGATTCGCTCGCTTAACCGCTTACTCACCAAAAAGATTTCAGCCTGCGCTTGCACCCTTCGCCTTCGTTATCACTACGGCTACGGGCTTCACTATCGTTTCGGGCGACGGGGGCGGGACTAATGGTAAAGTTTTAAGTAAAAGGGAAGTATTTAAAGAGAAAAAAGTTATCATTTTGAAAACAGGTTCAAGATAACTGGTTGCAAAAGGAAATTTCTATTTGGCCGTAGAACGGCTTTTGTTACAGAGGTAGTATCAGAGATAGCCTCGAAGGTGTTTTTGCCTTATATGGGCATTCTGGTGATTTCTAGGGGTATGTTTGGGGGGAGCATACTGGTAAAATATCTTGCATATCTTTTTACTGCTTTAGGGTGCAATAATGTGGGAAGTTTTAATAACTCTTGGTTGGATTGGTTTAGCACTCCTTTTTATATTAATCGTTGCTATAGTTATATTCCGAAAGGCTGGTAGCAGTAGCCTAAGTCAAAATGTTGGGAGTCAAATGGGTGAAATAAATTTACCGGAAGTTTTTGATGAGGCGAAAATCCGTAATGACTTAGCCAAATATAAGAAAAACGGCGATAATCTTAAGTTATATTTGAATGGCTTAACTTTGCGATTTCATGCAAAGGAACAAATGAAAAGTATCCGCAAGATTACTGAACTTTTGGATATCGGGCGTGAATATTTAGATGCTGTTTATGAAAACCAAAAAGCTCAGGGGAAGGTAAATCGAATTACCCTTGAAGAACAGGTAGAA
>WJKE01000009.1 GCA_014729275.1 Candidatus Peregrinibacteria bacterium
ATGCTGGATGACGGTTCTGTTGAAGGTGAGGCTCGGCTTGAAAATATTCGCGAGTTAATTTCAGTTGCCCAAAAATACGATAAGTTGGATCCGGGGACTTCTTTAAGTATATTTTTGGAAGAAGTTAGCCTTATAGCCGATATTGATACGGTTGATAACTCTGATAATGCTATTACTTTTATGACAGTGCATTCAGCAAAGGGCTTAGAGTATCCAAATGTATTTATTGCCGGTCTTGAGGAAGGAATTTTTCCACATAACCGTAGCCTTTTGGATCAAAGTGAGCTTGAAGAAGAGCGTCGCCTTATGTATGTGGCAATGACTCGTGCAATGGAACGGCTATATCTTTTCTATGCACGCGAACGCATGCTTTACGGAGAATCAAGATCAAACTCCCCTTCTCAATTTTTGGATGATTTACCTGAAGACATAATTGAAATGGATGATGGATATGGCACATTTGCTCGTGTCCATAGTGAATTAACTGATATTGGTGATAAACCTGTGCCAATAGAAAATGAAAAAGGCATGGAACTGGAACTTGCCACGGGCGACAAAGTTACCCATGGTATTTTTGGAGATGGTGTTGTTATCGACATAAAGGGGGGCGTAATAACCGTAGCTTTTAAAGATCCAAAAGTTGGAGTAAAAAAACTTGCTCTCACTATTGCACCATTAAAAAAGATTTAGGCTATAGCTCGGCCTTGACGCTGTGTGCAAAAAAAATTAACTTAAAATTAATAAATACTCTTTTTAAATAAGATTTCTTATGCATATTTATAGAAAATCAAGATTCTCATTTATTTGGTTCCTTTTAATTGCTGTTATATTCTTTTTGCTTGGTTGGTATTTGACCCTTTGTGGCTTTCTTGGCAAATCTCCGGGCTTATTAAGTAATAATACCCCTCGTGTGGTTACTATTGAGGATCGTGAAATTGATATATCCAAGATAAATATGGATTTGTTTTGGATGGTTTGGGAAGAACTTGAAAATAATTATGTGGAAATAGACGCTATTGATTACGAGCAGATGCGTTATGGAGCTATTAAAGGCATGGTTGCTGCGCTGGATGACCCATACACAGTATTTATGAATCCTGAAGAAAGTGAGCAGTTTTATGCGAGCCTTGAAGGTACTCTTGAGGGTATTGGAGCGGAGCTGACGGTTGAGGAGGGCCAATTAATTGTAGTTTCTCCTTTAAGAAATAGTCCTGCTGAGGGCGCAGGTTTGCAGCCGGGTGATGTAATTTATAAAATTGAGGATGAATATGCATCTGAAATGACTTTGTTCGATGCAATAATGAAAATTCGCGGAGAAAAAGGTACTCCTGTGAATCTTACTATTATTAGGGAAGACCTTAGCGATCCTTTTGATGTCGAAATCATAAGAGATAGTATCGATCTTGAAAGCGTGACTGTTGAAAAAATTGAGGGCATTGAAGAAAATATTGTTTATATGAGTGTTAACCAATTTAATGATAAAACTACTGAGCAATTTAGAACCGCTGTATCAGAGATGCTTTTAAATAAACCTGATGGTGTGATTATTGATCTTCGCTACAATGGTGGGGGTTATCTTGATATTGCTGTGGATATGCTTTCTTTCCTCCTTCCGGTTGATATTGAGGCTGTAAAAATTAAAAAACGTGACATTGAAAATGAAATTATGCTCACAAGCGGTGGCCCAAAAATTTTAGATGTACCTGTAGTGGTTCTTGTTAATGAGGGATCAGCTTCAGCATCCGAGATTGTGGCAGGTGCGGTTCAGGCCCATAATAGAGGTGTAATAATGGGTACCCAAACTTTTGGTAAAGGCACTGTTCAGGAGGTTGAATATTTTTCAGATGGCTCAAGTATGCGAATTACAATTGCAAAGTGGTTCCTGCCTGATGGCCGTTGTATAAATGAAACAGGAATCACACCTGATACTATTGTTGAACTTGAAGATGTAGATCTTGAGAATAATACGGATTCCCAGAAAAATGCTGCTATTGAGTATTTGCAGGGGCTTGATCCTCAATAAAAAAACTAACCTTATCTCCTTGATCTAAATTGTGTTTTTGTGAAAACCCTTTATTAACTTCCAAAACGTACTTTGCAGGGTGAATACTTGGATACACAGGGCAGTTTTTTACTTCACATGGAGCAGCTGAAGTAATATTTTTTATTCGCATATCTTCACCAATCCAAATTATATCCAGCGGAATCAAGGTATTCTTCATCCAAAAGCTGGATAACTGCTCGCTTTCATATATAAAAAGCATACCTTTATCTTGCGGCAGATTTTCTCTAAACATCAATCCTTCTGCTCGCTCCTCCTCAGTTTGCGCCAGCTCAACATTAACGCAGGTCTCATTTACGCACACTTTTGAGATTTGGTTTGGTTCAATATTTGTGCAGGCTGCTGTCAGGACCAGGATAAACGGTATTATTAGCTTTATTTTCATGGTTTTATGTTTAGCGATATTTAGCGAAAAATCAATTTATGAGATTTAAGAGAGCTTGACAGGGATGCGCTTTTGGGTGTATAAATGCATCTTTTATTGATTAATCAAAATAATATGTCGTTAAGAAGAAGGTTCGAATCATTCGCTAGAGTGTTTGTACTTGGCGCAGCTTTATCTACCCCTGCTTGTAGTAATGTTTTGGGATGCGATGAGGAAAAATCCGAGGCTGAAATTCAGGCTGAACAGAAAACAGCAATGCAGGACTACCTATGGAAACAAGCTCAGTGGGAAGTAGAAAAACAAAGTTGCCTAATTAAAAAGACTGCTGAGGCTGTAAGAAAAGATGCAGATGCTGTCTTAGATAAAAGCATTATTGTAGACGAATGTAATGAGGAAGTTGGTCCTTTTAGTCCTTCTCCGGAATTCGGCAAAGTAACTTGTACAGTTGAGTTGTATAAATAAGAGGATGAATTTATCGGATACATTCAATTAATAACCTGGCTTTAAAAAACTTTCCTATTATCGGAATATGGGAAAGTTTGTGTAATTTTATTAAAATGGGGATGTAATGTGAAATATATTTTACTTTTATTTCGCGATAACCAAGTTGTCTAAGTAATTTTTTGTATTCTTCAAAATTTCTGACTGCAATATGTTCCTTTTGTTGAGGTAAAATTCCCTTTTCTTTCAATAACTCCAAAATAAAGTCTTTATTTGGAGTATGTATAGATAGCCTGGCTCCAATTTTTAGAGTATTTTTTATAGCTCTAAAAATTTTTATAAAATCTTCATCATATATATGTTCAGTAAAATCAATAGAATAAGCCTCGTCAAATTCAGCTTTATGATTAACAGAAAATTCAATAATGTCTGCACCAATAAACTTGCAATTGTCGATATTTAGTTTTTTGTGTCTTTTTTTTGCTAACTCAATGAAGTCTTTAGAAAAATCTACTCCCGTATACGTTTTAATCTTATTAAAAATCATATCTGCAAAAATTCCATTACCACATCCAAATTCGGCAACATTATCATTTTTGTCGAATTTCAAATGAGGTATTAATCTTTTCAATCGGGAAGTTTGCATCTTATATATTGAATATTCGGGGTGTGATTTTTCGCTTTCCGATTGAATTTCCATCCATTTATAAACATCTTCAGTAGTGTACATTTCCTTTAAATCCTCCTGTGAATATTTGTTATTCATAGTAAATAATTATTTTGCGTGTATATTAATACTTTAAATTTAGTTTTCCAATTATTTTATACACGAACAAAATATAGAACTGCACACATTCTATATTCTGTTAAATATTCAACTTGAAATATTAGTCACGAGCTTTTGGAGGATTAGCCTCACTTACGTTAAGGTTTCTACCTTTTAGATCGTGGCCGTTTAATTTTTCAATTGCGTTTGCAGCATCTTCTTCGTTTACGAATGTAACGAATCCGAAACCTTTTGAACGTCCGGAGAATTTGTCTTTAACGACAACCGCTTCTTCGATCTCTCCGTATTCTGCGAATAGAGCTTCTAGCTCTTCGTTTGTTACTCCCCATTCAATGTTTCCTAC
>WJKE01000100.1 GCA_014729275.1 Candidatus Peregrinibacteria bacterium
TAAACTTTATTCTTGGGCCGGTAAATATAGAGATAAGAATATTTCAAAGGGAGAAACTGTGTTTTGTCAGGCTGCGCACCTGAAGGAGCAAGCTGATAAAATATTTGAGGAACTTAAGAAAGATAACTATCTAAGGGATTTTCAGGATGCCACGATGGAAGAATTTGCGGGTAAAATAGCCTATTACATGTGTGAGCTAATTGCTCTGCACCCATTTTTTGAGTTGAATGGGCGCACTATACGCTTATTTTTTGATATGATTGCAGTTTATAATGGATATGAATATATAAATTATGAGGATATTAGTAATAGGAAGGACAATGCGTTTATAAAGGCTTCAAAGCATTGTATGAATAGGGATTGTGACCCTATGGAGAAAATTATTTTGAATGGGTTGAAGAAGGCCAGGATTTTAAAATAGATCCTCTGCTATGTGCGGTATATAAACCGCGGCAGAAGGGATATTTGAGGCTATTTTATATGTTTGGGGTAGAACTGTAAAATGGCTTTTTCTCGGTGTGAAGCCTTCTCTGGCTGGGCAGAATTTCCCTTGGGCTAAAAATTTCCTAGGGTAGGAGCAATATAAGTCTAAATAAAGCGGATAATCAAAAATTGATTCCTTTAGAAGAAGAAGGTGGTGCCGGGGGGCAGAATTGAACTGCCGACACATGGATTTTCAGTCCATTGCTCTACCACTGAGCTACCCCGGCTTGTTTTTTAAAAAGTTTCGTTTGAGATTTTAATCGTAATAGCGAGAAAACGCAAATATTTAATAAACTTTGTGGTCGTATGGGTTGGCTGAATCTATTATTCGGGCTCTTATTCTTTTGAAGATTATACTTTTTATTATGTCGATGTCTCTTTCAACCTGTTCCACTACGGCTTCTTCAGAATGTATTGGCATATTGTATTTGCGATTTTTTGAGCGGATTTGATAATCCCCCATTACTACCGAGCGATTATTGTGTCCTTTATTTTTAGCAGCCAAATAACGAATTCTACCTTCCTTCTGGTCGTTGCTTCCAAATGTATCTAAGGCTCGGCCTAACTCTAAACAATTAGCGAGTGCTTCAAATTCTAAATTGTTCCACTGTTTATATGCAATATCATCATAAACCTGCCTGTCGCTTGTTCCGATAAAAGCATCGAATTCGGGTGCAAGAGTTGAAGAGCTGCAGTTTTTAAAGCCAAACTCAATCCCCATTACCAATCTAATTTTTCTGCCTGCCTTCTTTCTCATTTCTGCAGTAGTAATTGAGCTAAGGCCCAGTCCGCTTTCCGTTTCTTCGCCAATAATGGGTTTCGGAAACTTATGAGTAAAGAGTATGGATTCGTTTCCTGCTGCGAGTTGTTTTAGTTTTGTAATAGTTTTAAATAATTCGACCTGTTCATCAATTGGTAAAGACTGGACGTCCCTTCGTAATTTACCCTCAGTCTGTCTAATTCCTTTAGACGTAAACCTTTGTGGATTTTCTAGTATGCGTTCTGCTTTTTTCAGCACTCCATTAAATTTCATGCGAAGATTTATTATTGGCCACAATTCTTACAATGTCGGCATGGTTTGTCAAATTTTTATTTCTTTCTGAGTCCATCAAATTAAGGTAAATTGAGGAAAATTAATAAAAAATTTTATGGTAGATAAGTCTAAGATAAAAAAACTGGCAAAAATTATTGTAAATTATTCGATTTCGGTAAAGCCCGGTGAAAAAGTTCTTTTAAAAGGTTATGGCTTTGACAGTTATCCATTAATTAAAGAGCTCTATGCTGAGTGCATTAAGGCAGGTGCACTTGATACAGTGGTGCGTTTTTCGAATGATGAACTTTCTCGCGTGTTTTTTGAGAATGCCAACGAGAAGCAGATGAAATATTTGAGCCCGCTTGAGTTAAAGGTTGCGAATAATTATGATGCCATGGTTCAAATTGTGGCTGACGATAACCCTTATGAACTAAAGGATATTGATTATGGGAAGATTCAGACAGTTCAGAAAGCCAGGAAAAAGTTGTCCGATATTCTTCATAAGAAAAAATGGTGTTTGTTTTATTATCCGAATCGAGCATCTGCGCAAACAGCGAAGAAAAATTTTGAGGATTGGGAAAATTTTGTTTTTGATTCATCAATTAAAGACTGGGCTAAGGAAGAAAAAATGCAGACCAAATTTGTGAATCTAATGAAAAAGGTGAAAACCGTGCGAATTACGGGTAAAGAAACTGACCTTGAGCTTTCTATAAAAGGCCAAAAATGGCGAACTTGCTGTGGAAAGTTTAATTTGCCTGATGGTGAAATTTTTACATCTCCGGTTAAAAACTCTTTAAATGGTGTTATTAAATATAATGTTCCCACAAACTATATGTCGCATGATTTTAACTGGGTTAAATTGACATTGAAGAAGGGTAAAGTTGTTGATGGAGATAGTGATAATAAGGAAGCTCTTACTAAAATTTTGAATACAGATAAAGGGTCACGCTATTATGGCGAGTTTGCTTTTGGTTTGAATGATAAAATTAAGGAAGGAACAAGGCAGATTTTGTTTGATGAAAAAATGGGAAAGAGTTTGCATATGGCTTTAGGGAAATGCTATGAAGAATGCCCAAATGGTAATGACTCACATATTCACTGGGATCTGATATTTAAGTTTAAGGAGGCTAATGCAGAGCTTTATTTTGATGGCAAAAAAGTCTATTCGAAAACTAAATGGGTGGATTCGAGGTTTAAGTTCTTGAATTAATTGATGCTTATAGAAATCTTGAAATAGTTCTCCAAATTTTGTTAGCTGTTTTCTCTTTAATTGTTCTGAATTCGATTGTTGTTGGAGAATTTTCTTCGAGGATTGCATAATGGTCGCCGTCAAAGTTTCCCAGTTGGACAATCGAAGGTCTATCTAGGTAAACTTTATCGCCGGGAGTCAATTTTCTACCTGTTGTAAGGTCAACATTGCCAGTTCGATCTGCCTGCCAAACTTTTGGTACATGCTCATGCCCTTTGATGATGTGCCTAATTCCATTTTGGGCCATATGATCGAAATTCCATTGAATAACTTGTGGGTCGAAACTATTTAGTCCCTGGCCGATTTCGTTTCCGGTACCAAAAGATGAATGCCAAAGGTTTCTGTGTTTAAATCTGTGGTCGCCTTTAATATTCCTTTGCCCTAAAGTTCCTGAGAGTCTTTTTCCTCTTGGGAGTGAGTGGGTATATAAAATTCCCCTTTCAAAAATTTAAAGTCGAGTTGAATAGATAAATCTTTAAATTTGTTTGTCGTGCTTAATGTTAAAGTCGGTTTCTCCTGATGTTACGCACCTTTTGTCTTCACCGTTTGCGTAATCCAGCCAAGCCTGATCGTGATTCCCCCTAACCAGGTCAACTTCAATACCTGCTTGTGCCGCAAAAAGTTTAAGCCCCATAAGATTACTATATCCTCCATATCCATCAGCATCGCCTAAAAATTTAATTCGTGATGCTCGTTCGTTTATAGCTGTATCTAATAACTTCTTGTACTTTTCTCTTTCTGCCTTGTGTGAGTCAGCAAAAAGAACTGTTTTAATTGCCATTTGCTTGGTTTATCTAGCTTTGAATTTAAACATTTTGAGGGCGTTTTGTCAAGGCTTAAGCTCAAGCACTATTGGGCAATGGTCTGAGCCCATTACTTGGGGTAAATGGTAACAGTTTTTTAGTTTTTGAATTAGGCCTTTTGAACAAAAAAAGTAGTCAATCCTCCATCCTACGTTTCTTTCACGAGCTCGGGATCGCATACTCCACCAAGTGTAATTTTCAGGCTCTTTGCGGAAATGACGGAAGCAGTCTGCATATCCGTGGCTCACTAACTCATCCATCCAGGCTCTTTCTTCGGGGAGAAATCCGGATATCATTTCATTTGCCTTTGGGCGTGCCAGGTCGATTGCTTTGTGGGCTGTGTTGTAATCTCCTGTGATAATTAAATTCTTTCCTTGTTTAGTTAAATCATCAAACCTTTTAAGAGCGGCATCATAAAAATCGAGTTTAAACTTAAGCCTTTCCTTATTCATTTTTCCGTTTGGAAAGTAAATATTAAAAAGAATGAAATCTCCGAAATCTGCTTCAATTGTGCGACCTTCAGTATCAAATTTTTCAATTCCAAGCCCAAACCTAGTGCCTTTTGGAACAATTTTTGTGTACAAGGCTGTGCCTGAGTACCCTTTTCTTTCCGCAGAATTTAAAATTGTCTGATAACTGCTCGGAACTTTGTGATCTCCATTAAGCTGATGATCCTGTACCTTGATTTCCTGAAGAGCCAGAATGTCCGGTTTTTCCTCCTCAATAAAATTCAAAAATCCCTTCCGGTATATTGCTCGAAGTCCGTTAATGTTCCATGAAATAATTTTCATACAGAGCTTTTAGAGTGCATACTTAAAAATACACTATATGAAATTTTATTTCATCTTAATTTCCTTAACTATAATGAAATTTAATGCTGTTCTTAAGGCTATTAATGCTGCAATTTTTCCCAATTCCTGCCAGCTTGGATCCAGTACCAACTTAATGATGTCCGCTGCAAGAAAGTACTCCAATGCAAAAACCATTGTATTCCCAAAGTCTATTCTAAGTTGGCTCAACTTATTCATTCTTTTCTTTTCGGTTTTCTTATCTTTTGATACTTCCTTGTGGAATGCCGCAAAAACGGCTTTTGATCCGCCGATAATTACAATTACAACACCAATGGTATCAAATGCGAATATTACTGTACTAATTATTAGTTCGTAGAAATATGCCATATTTTTTGTTTATCATATAAATATACCATATTTTATCCCGTCAGTAAACCACTAAGCACTGAATTTCTGGCTTAAAATTAAGCAAATGACTATAATACTTTTAAATATTTAACCCTTATTCTTATGACTGACAAAGTAAGTAATATTATTACTGTCACAATTTCTACAGTGATTATTGCTGGACTGGTTATATTTTTTGGGATGCAAAATCCGAATATGAGCCAGGACGAATTAGCTGCGGAAATTAATGATGGTATCGAAGATTATGTTGCTGAAAAAACAAAGGATGCACAAGGAGAGCAACCTAGTGCCCCAAGTGAGCCTGAAGATTTTGTTGAAGTAGATATGGACGAATTATCCGATGATGATCCAGTAAAAGGAAATGAAGATGCAAAGGTAACTATTGTTGAATTCTCTGATTATGAATGTCCATTCTGTGCTAGATATATTAGTTACACTTACCCCCAAATTAAGGAAAACTATATTGATACCGGTAAGGTGAAATATGTTTTTAGAGATTACCCTTTAGGATTCCATCAAAATGCTTACCCTGCGGCTTTGGCTGCTAATTGTGTGCGTGATCAAGGTGGAGACGATGCATACTACGATTTTCATGACAAACTTTTTGCGGACCAGGAAAATCTAGACTACAATACTTTTGTTTCTTATGTTGAAGAACTTGGTTTTGATTCTGGGGAATTTAAGGAATGCTACGATTCAGATAAATTTAAGGAAGAAATTTATAATGATATGAGTGCTGGTGGTGATATTGGAATAACCGGAACACCCGGATTTATAATTAATGGTCATGTGATTCGAGGAGCTTATCCTTATGAGACTTTTGAGGAAATAATTGAAAAAGCTTTGGCTGAATAGTTTGACATAATTTGTAGATTTGATATAAGCGAGTGGTAGTGGCTGGTGTCCAATGGGGACCGCCGTAGCCACTCGCTTTTTTAATCCCACTAGGGAGGGTAAAGTGAATTTTTCGCCAATCGAATGGATCGTTTTTTTTCTTTCCGGCGGTTTGACCCTTTTTTTGTTGGGGCTAGCCGCAGTCATGGGGGCAAAAATTTGGTGGGAGCGCAGGAAACTGCCTCCAAAACCGGATTAAATCCTTCTCGAAAACCCCTGGTGTGGGTTTTCCCTATCCCTTTTCTAAAAGGTAAACGTGATATTTAATTCCGTCCTCAATTTCTGAGCGGAGTTTTGTTTTTTTGTTGAAATTTTTCGGAATTTCCGGGAAGAAAGTATCACATTCATATTCGTGTTTTATTTTTGTAAGGTAAATTCCTGTAATTGAGGGGTGGTCGAGCACACTTTTGTAGACTCCGGCTCCGCCGATAACAAAAATGCTTTCAATGTTTTTGTCTTCAGACAGTTCGAGTGCTTCTTCATAGCTGTTTACTACTGCGCCTCCATCTGCGTGATACTGAGGATTTCTTGTAAGAACTACATTCATTCGGCCTTTTAAGGGGCGAAATTTGCGTGGAAGTGATTCCCAGGTTGTTCTGCCCATTAGGACCATGTTAATTTTATCCGGATTCTCTGTTTTGGAAGTGGTTTCTTTAAAAAACTTCATCTCACTGCTTAGGTGCCAGCACATGCGCTTATCTTTGCCAATGCCAAAGTTTTCGTCTACCGCTACTATTAAATATACTTTTTTTGTCATACTGCTACAGGGTATTTAATAAATTTTCCGTGCTGATAATTTTTAAGTTCGAAATCCTCAAACTTTAGATCCCAGAAAGGTTTATCTGCAATTTCAAGCTTAGGGAGTGGTAACAGCGGACGGGTAATTTGCTCTTTAAGCCCTTCAAGATGATTTGAATAAATGTGTGCGTCACCTAGTGTGTGGACAAAAACTCCGGGAGTTAAATTGCATTCCTGTGCAACCATTTGTAAAAGTGTTGCGTATGAAGCAATATTGTAGGGCACGCCTAGAGCAATGTCTGCAGAGCGTTGATAAAGCTGGCAATCGAGGCGGCCGTCAGCCACGTAGAATTGGAAGAAAGCGTGACAAGGAGGTAGAGCCATCCTGTCTAAATCCGCGACATTCCAAGCCGATACTATTATTCGTCTGCATTTTGGATTATTTTTAATTGTGTCGATTGCATTCTGAATTTGATCTATGTGAGATTTTTTGTAATTTCCGTCTTCATATTTTGTAAATTTTTCCCATTTTCGCCATTGGTATCCATAAATTGGTCCCAGTTCCCCGTCTTCATCTGCCCAGGCATTCCAAATTGGGGTATGCTCCGTTAAATCATCATTAATATTAGTGGAACCACGCAAAAACCAAAGCAGTTCGCGCAAAATTGCATCGAATCTGACTTTCTTTGTAGTTACCATTGGAAATCCTTCGCGAAGATCGTATTTTTTTTGTGCGCCAAAAATGGAAATTATCCCAGTTCCGGTACGGTCAGGTTTTTCTACTCCATTTTCCATTACTTCCTTAACAAGCTCGATATATTGTTTCATGTCATGCTGTTTAAAATCCGATACTAAAATATCACTTAGGCCGCGCGTAGTCCAACATGATTTCGGTCCTTATCTTTGTGAATTCTTGAACCGGTTGTCATGCGTTGTCCCTGATATTTACCTTGATAAGGCTTAATTGCCTTGTTGTCCATTTTGCAAAAAACCAGTTGGCAGATTCTTTTTCCTGCCTCAAGCTTGATTGGGAGTGAACTTGCATTAAAAAGTTCGAGAGTGATGCGCCCCTCAAATCCTGGATCTACCCAGCCGGCATTTTGAATGAATAGGCCCATGCGACCTACCGAGCTTCGTCCTTCTACAAATGCGGTCAGATTATCGGGGATTGAAATGTATTCTTGTGTAGTTGCAAGTAGGAATGAATGTGGAGGAATAACAAATGTTTCTGCCTCAATCTCACGGTATTTAATTTCTGTATCTAAAGAGATCGAATCCATCTGATTATCTTCAACCATAAGAAAATGGTCACCTAAGCGGCAATCTATTGAAGCGGGTTGAATTGAATTATCATCAATGGGAGATACTTTTAGTTCCCCTGTCTCGATCATTTTTAATAGTGTTTTGTCTGATAAAATCATATTTAAGTGAAGTTATTTTATATAAAGTTTTCAAGAATTTCTATGAATTCATTATATATGTTTTTTCCTTTGAGTGTCTTTAGGTACTTTCCTTTTGTGTAGACTGTTGCCATTTTTTCTTCGGTTTTTCCCGGCAAATTTATTCCAATATCCGCGGACTGAGATTCACCCGGACCGTTAACCCTGCAGCCCATTACTGCAATTTTTAATGTGGCAGTTTGAGGATTTATTTGAAGCCATTTTTCTGCATTATCCTCAACGTACTTTTTAATTTTTTGCGATAAATCTTGAAAATATTCATTGTCGGTTCTGCCGCATCCAGGGCAGGAAATTATTTGAGGATGATAAAATCTTAAAGAAAGAGCTTGCAAAATATTTTTGGCGATTTTGATTTCTTTTGTGCGAGATTCATGAGGCTCGCTTGTAATTGAAACCCTAATTGTGTCGCCTATCCCTTTGTTAAGTAAAATACTTAAAGCACTTGTAGAATATATGGCACCTTTAAGTCCGCTTCCTGCTTCGGTTAGCCCTATGTGCAATGCGTAAACTCTTTTAAGTTCCTGCATTTTTTTGTGAAGCATTTCATGTACCTTTACGCATTCCATTACATCAGAAATTTTTACGCTTATTACAATCTGGTCTCTTGGGAGTCCGAGTTCTTCCGCATCCTGTGCATACTTAAGTGCAATAGAAACCATATCATCAAGAATATTTTTGCTCTTTGTCTGAATAGAACCTGCGTTAATTCCTATTCGGATGGGTTTATTGTTTGCTTTGGTAATATGTATAACTCCATTGAAATCGTCTATATTTGATGGATTTATTCTGTATTTATCCAGGCTTGAAGCCATATCCGGATAAGCGTTTAGAAGTTCAAAAGAATTAAAATGAAAGTCTCCAACAAGTGGGCCTGAGTATCCTTTTTTCTTGAGGCTTGATTTGATTTTTGGAATGGCCACAGCAGCTTCATGATCATTTACAGTTAAACGCACAATTTCTGCACCGGCATCAAATAGCTCTATACACTGCGAAACTGATGCTTCGGTGTCAGCGGTATTGGTGTTAGTCATAGATTGTATAGCGATAGGATTATTTCCACCAATACAAATATTTCCGATTTTTACTTCTGGGCTTTTTATCATATTTAATCTTAGCTGTGATTATAAAACATTACTTAAACCCCAGCAAGTCCAATACAGGTTTTGCTACCTTGCGTTTTTTCCCTTCATGAGGAAAAGCATGCATTTCTAGTGCAGGATTGAAGTTTATTTCTATCACTGAGTAATTTTTTTGTTCTAAATTTGGAATTATCATGTCCACTCCGCAAATTTTTGCTTTTGCTGAGGCCGCGGCTTTTACTGCCATGGTTTTAAAGTACTGCGGAATTTCGTCTGTTTTATCAATCGCATCCCCTCCTGTGGATACATTTGTGTTTTTTCTTAAAAATACTTGTCTTCCTTTTTTGGGAATTGAATTGAAAGTAAGCTTTTGTGAGGAGAGGAAGTCTTTTTCATATTCTCCCATTTTTATTGGGTAGAGGTTTCTATATATGAAATTTTTATTATTGATCAATTCTTTTATACTATGTTTTCCATCACCAATGATGTTTGCGGGAATGCGCTCAACAATGCCATGAACCTTCTTGCCTATTACAAGAAAGCGATATTCAATTCCTTCTATAAATTCTTCTATTAAGACTTCATGAGAATTTTTGAATGCGAGCCTGAGCGCTTTTGAGTATTTTTTTTGTTCACCCTTCTCCAATATTGTAATTCCAATTCCAAAATTTGTATCCTTAGGTTTTACAACAATTTTCTTGCCTTTAAATAGCGGATAATCGTGTTCCGCCTGTAAGATATCGGTGTATTCTTTCCCTTCAGGAACTGAGATTTTTGCTTGCCTTAAAACATACTTGGATACCTTTTTATTCTCCATTATCAAAAAAGTTATATAGGAATCCAGTGAAGTTTTACTCGCCTGCTTAACGTATTCGTTTTTTTTGCCTTTTTTTAGTTCAATAAAGCTTTCA
>WJKE01000101.1 GCA_014729275.1 Candidatus Peregrinibacteria bacterium
GATGGTGCCCTTTGTAATGGCAGGTGAAAAATTCATCGACGGGGAACCTGAAAATGCAAACTTGAAAAAATTAGCCGCTTGAAAAGAAAAAAATCAAAGGATCACGCTTTTTTTGATCCACAACTATTGACTATATCTCAATCTATTTTGGACAAGAGTGTTGTTCATAGTAAAGTTAAAATGAGCCTGTCGTAAAAAACTTAGTTTTTCAAAATTTGATGCAACACTTTTAAAATGAAAAGTATATCGACCAGCTTGGTGTTTAATATATATTTTTTCGCCATTCGAATAATAATATTCTTTAGCACTCGATTTAATCACAAATAAAATTAAACAAACAAGAACCATTTTACAAATTTTCTGTAATTTCATAAAATTTCTCTCCTTTTTTTTCTACCACTAAAATAATTAATTAAATTGGATTCCAACAATAAATAAAAATGTTCTATTTGAACCAAGGTCAATTTTATGATAATAATTTTCTCTTATTCCAATTTGATATCTGATTTCATAAAGAATTTTAAATTTCCAACATTCTATAGGTATCCCAAAACCTAAATCAATAGAACCATCCAAACGATGCAATTCTTTTGTTATATCTATTATTTTCCAATTTCGAAACAAACCGCATTGAGCCTTCAATAAATACCCAATATTTATGCCCGCAAGGAAATATGGATTGATAAACCGACGAGTATGAAATTTAACTAAAAATGGAAAACGGATATATTCCATTTGAAAATTATAATGTTCAAGTTCTTCATAAACCTGATAAATTCTTAGATTCGAATTATATTTGTAATAAGATATATTACTTATTAAGGATATCTGATCTGATATATCTTTCTCCATTAAAAATTCAAATACTATACCAGGGGATTTTAATTGTTTGGGATAATCTTCATTATTAACACCCATATCTATCCTTGATAAAGATAATGAATGATACACACAGCCTGCTTTTAGCCCCACAGTTATTTTATTCTTACTTTGTAAGGGGGTACAAATAGCAAATAGAACAAGAATTATTATTTGTAATTTCATTTTTTAACCTACCTTTTTTGATCAGAATGATAATTTTTTTATTATCTATAGGAACGCAGGTGTATAACGTATACAAATCAAAGGAAAAGTATGCCTTGTTTGCTTACTTTTATCACTAACCATAACCAAAAGCATAGCCGTTAAGAGGCACCAATCTCGTATCATAAAAAATCGAGCCTTTCACTTTGGGCGTAAAAAATTTTTCTTTAGCTAGACAAGTTGTATACGATAAGGCAAGTGGTTGTTCTGAATAACAGGGTGACGCCACACTCGATAAAATTTAAAATAAAAATCGCTTTTCAAGCTATATTCTGGACTGTTATTTTTTGATAATTTTCTTGAGAAAATATTCATTAATGCTTTTAAGGGGTTCTTATGATGCATCACCGCTCCTGCATGTGGCTTGCTGTTTTTTGTTTTTCCAAATGTGTTTCAATATATCGTGTTCGACCGATCCCGTTCGTTTGGAGGATCCCAGGGATGCCTATCATTCTATAAGCTGCATACTGCTATCCTCATCCACGCTCCACAACGTCGTCATAGGCAAAGCCTGGCCTGAAGAGTTGCAGGCTAAAGTATGTATTTTCAAAATCGATTTATTACAATCAAAAAAGATACATCATCCCTGTATTCAGTCCAACAAACCATATATCAGAACTGTATTTATAATTCTGTTCTTGTTTTTCCTTGTAAAAATAATCACTTTTTAATGAAACATGAAATAACAAGTTCGCATTCAAATGAATATTAAACCTTAAATTTGCTGATAAGAGTTGTGTGTCAAAATAATCTTTATTCTCTTTATATTTAGCTGATCTGTGGCCATCATATGTATAGTTTAATCGACCCTGCAGATAAAACATCGAAAGAATGATATATGACTTTGAATTATCCTTTGGAAAATTTAGACTGATTCCTGGACCTATTATGGTACCTTTTTCGACGAAACTGAAAGGGGTCTGCCAATTAAATTTCTGATCATTGTCACCTTTTATGTGCATGTATATATAATTTGATTTTATCGACAAATTGACATAATTGAAAAAATTATAACCTGTCTCAAGTCCCAGAGCATTTCTTCTCATATTTGAATCAAATCCAGTATCGATATCGTTGTCTGGACCTGTGATGGTCAAACCATCTGGACCTATAAAATTAAAGTGACTTGACGTGAAATCGAATTTGAAATAAAAATCCTTTAATTTCATTTTGAAAGAAGGGCTTATAAATGTTGCAATACCGAGATTATCAAATTTTTCTTTAGAATACGAGTTTTCCCAAAAAGTATATGAATTGAACACACTTGCTCCAATTGAATTAGTTCTTTGTTCTTTTGCAAATATATTTGTTGATAAAAAAATAATAACAACTGAAACGGATATTAAAGAAAAATTCATAGTTTTATCCTTTTTGTTATAAAAGCATGCACCTCCCGCTTCCGAGAGGGCTCTACGCCCCTTGATTCATTTGCGCCTCTGTTTAAGATAGCCATTCATTCAATCCCGTGCAAGATAAATCGTCATTTTTTTAATTATTTTCTAATTTTCCAAATATTGTGCCATTAGGATTCGATACCTCCCGGAGGTTGTGGATATTGCTGTAGAAAAAACCGAATTCTGTCCACAGTTTGGTTTACGCTAGCCTCCGGGAGGTTTTGCCCGTCGAGCACGATTCTGAGAGAGACCGTACTCGATGAAAGCCTCCCGGAGGCTGGCGTATGTTGTTTTAACCTCCGGGAGGCATCGGAATTCTCGCCCTGGGCTGACATACGCCGCCCCGTTGGGGCTTGGGTGTGCCTGGTGATGGGGTA
>WJKE01000102.1 GCA_014729275.1 Candidatus Peregrinibacteria bacterium
GTCAAATCCCAGGCCAATATCAGCTTTTTCATCAAGAACTTTGGCAATTAGGTCTTTCATGTTTTCAAGTTCTTCGGGATTTGCTTCGTGATTTGGAAAGTTGCCGTCCGGTTTACAATAAAGTTCAACTACTTCGCAGCCCAGGGATTTAAAGAATTCCGGTGCAAAGGGTCCTGCCGTGCCGTTTCCTGCATCAATAACAATTTTAAGTGGTTTACTTATTTTTGTTTTTTCTTGCAGGTCTTTTAAGTATTCAGGCCAAATGTTTGCTTCTTTTATTGGGGTGGGGGAAGAGGCTTTATTAAAATCTCGCCCCATTATTAAATTGTAGATAAGTTGGAGCTCTTCGCCGCATATTGAGTGGGCAACTTTGGAGACAATTTTTAATCCATTGTATTCTTTGGGGTTGTGGCTGGCTGTTATGTTAGTGCCGGCATCAAAGCCTTTTGCGTATATAGACCAATAGACCATAGGCGAAATGGATAGGCCGATGTCCGTAACTTCCATGCCGGATTCGCTTAAACCTTTCATGTATGCTTTTTGGAGTGCAGGGCTGGTTAAGCGACAGTCGCGGCCGACCGCTATGGTGCGGGCCGAGTATTTTTCCCGGAGGTAGGTGCCTGCGCCCAGACCTATTAGATATGCGGTATCTTCAGTAAGGTCGGCCGCTTCTCCTTCTTTGGGTATTGCGATACCTCTTATGTCGTATGCTCTGAAAATGTTTTTATTCATATGATTGTTTTTATAGATTTATTTTTTCTGCAATAGCTTTGGGTACTAAATGTTTCCACTTTTTGCCCTCTTTAATTAATTGCCTGATTTTACTTGCGCTAATGTTTTCAATTCTTTCTAATTTTATAATATCATTTTTTTCCAAAATCTTTGGGCCGCCAAACTTACCTAAAAAGCAGTTCCGAACAATATCTGAACCTGTGAAAAGTTTTTGAAAAGGCGGGACAGACTCTTTTATCATGCTTGCCCATAGGGAATAATCGTTTATGTCATCTATTTTTTTTATAATAATTTTTTCTGAAGAAATTTTAGATTCCTTTAGGCTTTTTAAAATTAATTCCTCTCTTTTAACTCCGGATAATGGATTTTTTTCTTCATCTTTTGCTTGTGCTGACCCAATAACAATAATTACTCTGTCGAATTCTTTTAGAATATTTTTAATTACATGCAGGTGTCCATTATGAAATGGTTGAAATCTTCCAATAAAAAGTGCGGACTTCATAGATTTTTAGTTTTTGCAGAAATAACCGGGGTAGGATTAGTTTTATGGCTGTTAATGTTAACCAGTCTATATACTTTGTGAACTGAATTCGGATTTAGCCCTTTATTTATTAATTCTTCTTTGGCAGTTCCTTTTTCGATGTATTTGAGCACGTTGTCAATTTCTTTATAACTTAGGCCAAGTTCGTCTTCGTCGGTTTGACCGGGATATAATTCTGCGGATGGTGGTTTTTCTATAAGTTCGTTTGGAAGTCCCAAATGTTCAGCAAGTTTGAAAACATCTTCTTTATATAGGTCTCCAATAATATCAATATCTACAGCAAGGTCGCCGTGTTTAGTTCCGTATCCGATCATAAGCTCTGTTTTATTCGAGGTCCCTACAACGAGGCAATTTCGCGTATTGGCAAAATTGTATAGAATAATCATTCGAATTCTGGCTTTGGTATTTATTTGCGCTAAATCATTTGGTTTCCAGGGTAAGGTAAGAAAATCTGTTAAGAATTTGTTTATTGAAATTGTAAAATAATCCACCTTTAGAAAATTGCATAGCATCTTTGCATGTTGCATATTTTCTTCGTTTGTGATTCCTTTTTCGGGCATTAATATTGCTGTAACATTGTCCGCGCCCAATGTGTCGACAAGTAATTTTAGACAGAGTGATGAATCAATTCCACCGCTAACACCTATTACAGCCTTATCAACTCGAGCTTCTTTGAAATATTTATGAATTCCAGCAATAATTTTTGTGTATGTGTTGTGCATCATCGTGAATTATAAAAGATTTTGAAGATATTACCAGGAGTATTTTTTCAGTGCCTTTGCTATCTCTTTATCCTGGGCGCGCTTTTTTAGTTCTTTCCGTTTATCGTAAAGTTTTTTACCTTTACAAATCCCTATTTTTAATTTTATAAGTCCTCCTTTTCCGTATAGTTCAAGGGGTAAACCCGTAATTCCTTTGGTTGATATGGCGTTATCGATTTTTTCTATCTCTTTTTTATGTAGAATTAGTTTTCGCGGGCGAACAGGGTCGTAGTTTTTTCTAGCCGAATGTTTGTATCGCGAAATGTGTAATTCTTTTACAAAAGCCTGGGTTTTTTCAATTGATATATAAGATCCTTTTAAATTTGCATTGCCAAGCCTGATGGCTTTTACTTCATCACCGTTAAGCACCAGTCCTGCTTCAAAATCATCCAGTACTTCGTTGTCAAAATATGCCTTTTTGTTTTTTGCAAATAATTTAGTTTTCACAGTTTTCCGTTATGCTTTCTTTTTGCCGATTTATCTTAACACAAATATCCGCTAATTTTCCAAAAAAGAAAATCCCTGTGTAATCAAAAAACATATCGCTCAGTGAAAAAGTTCTAAATTGGAGAAATATTTGTGAAAATTCTTCTATAGTTACTATGCTAAATACGATCAAGCTTCCAAGTAAAAACTTTTGTGAGGAAATTTTTACTTTTTTAGCTCCAAGCCAGTAATTTACTAAGAATGCGGAAATTCCCATTAGGAATAAATGTCCAATTTTATCGTAAAAGGGTATACGAACGATTAGTGGAAAAAACTTGTTAATAAGCCCATGATTAGCAACAAGTATGCCAAAAATTGCGGTCGAAAAAAATGCCAGGGTTAAGAGTCCCAGTAATTTTTTGTTCATTATTTTTTGAATTTATCAAATAATGCGGCTATGAAAAGTAGAAGTACAAATCCACCAATAACCCAACACCATTCGCAAATGCTTCCAATAACCGCAAACTCCAGGTAGCGTAAGTAAATAACGAAAATCATTCCCCAGAAAACAGCAATGAGTAGAATCAGCTCGATTAACTTGTGTTTTATAAAAAATCTTTCAAAAGCCAAAAATGCCAATCCCATGAAGTAAAAAGTTCCGTAAACCGCCATTGGAACTCCAAATATTTTTGAGTATTCGCTTTTCAGTACATTATTGCACCCGTCCAGTGTGCATGGAATTAATAGACCGGATATCTGAAACCACCAAAGGTAGGCTGATAAAAGCACACCCAGTATTGAAATGATGAAAATAAATGTGTTTAAGTGTTTTTGCATCTTATTAAATTAGGAAAATTTTAGTATTATATTAGCATATTAATTAAATGAGATGAGAATTTTAAGAAAAATTGTAGCGATTTTATATAAATATGCTTTAAAGCCGGTTTTGTTTTTGTTTGATCCGGAAAAAGTTCATGAATTATTTTTATGGGTTGGCGAAAAACTGGGTTCTTATAAATGGGCAAAAACTTTTACCCGCAAGCTTTTTAGGTATGATAATAAAATTCTTCGAATTGAAATTGATGGGATTAAATTGAAAAATCCCATAGGTTTGTCTGCGGGGTTTGACAAGGATGCTAATCTTCAGAATATTTTGTATGAAGTTGGATTTGGATATATGCAAATTGGATCTGTTACGGCAAAGCCTTATGGGGGGAATCAGGGCCCGAGGCTACATAGACTTAAGAAATCCAGGGGGATTGTGGTAAATTATGGTTTAAAGAATCTTGGAGTTAATAAGATAATTGAAAAACTTGAAGGGTATAAAAATTTGCGGTTTCCTGTAAGTATATCTATTGCAAGGTCTAACCATCCTGATACTTCAAGCATAGAGTCTGCAATTGAGGATTATTTTTATAGTTTTGAAAAATTATATGAAAATAATATTGGGGATTTTTATACATTGAATATTTCATGTCCAAATGTGAAGGATAGAGATCTTTTTTATAAGACCGGTTTTCTAGAAAAACTGCTTGAAAAAATTTCAGAACTAGGTATACAAAAACCGATTTTTGTTAAGATGCCACCACTTGAATGGAATAAATTAAAGGGACTTTTAGAAGTTATTATTAAATATGAATTGAAAGGAATTATTTTAAGTAATTTGGAAAAGGATAAAGAACGACTTAATTTGAGGGATAAAGTGCCTGGGCATGTTAGTGGGGGAATAAGTGGAAAGCCCATTGAGAAATTGACGAACGAACTAATTAAAAAAACTTATAAAGAATATGGAGAAAAACTGGTGATTATTGGCTGTGGGGGAGTTTTTAGTGCTGCAGATGCTTATACAAAAATAAAGTCAGGAGCAAGCCTTGTTCAGCTAATTACCGGAATGATTTATGAGGGGCCTCAATTAATTGGTCAGATTAATCATGGATTGAAAAAGTTGCTTAAGAGGGATGGGTATAAACATGTTTCTGAGGCGGTGGGGGTGGATGTTAAATGAGCGGTGATGGGTAGCGACGGTGCTTTGGATGGCACAGTTTCTGAGGCGGTGGGGGATGTTAAATAAGCCCCTTTAGGTATTTTTGTCTATGTGATTCTTCGAATTTTTCAATGGCATATCTAAGCATTGTTCTTGGCATTTTTTTGTAATGCTTTTTTAAGAAATTTTCTTCGGTTTCTAGATCGCGATTTCCAATCTCTCTTAGCATCCAGCCAACTGCTTTGTGAATTAAGTCGTGATCATCTTTCAGTAAGATTTTTGATATTTTAAGTGTATCTTCGAATTTTGAATTTTTAATAAAATGAAAAGTCGAGAGAATGGCAATCCTTTTTTTCCAAAGATTGTTTGAGTTTGCATATTTATAGAGAATGTCTTTGGGCTTATGCTCTAAGTAGACTCCAAGAATTTGAGGTGCGGATAAATCTACTAAATCCCAATTATTTATATATTTTATTTGAGAAATATAAATTTTGACCAAATTGGTTCTTGTTTTTTCAGATTGAGCTTTTTGAAACTTATGATTAAGGATTATTAATGCTGTTAGCCTATGCTCGTGATAGGGTGAGCTTAAAAGAGATTTAAGGTCTGATAGGTTTATGTTTTGAAATTTTTTTGCAACTTTTCTTTGAATTGGAACTTTTATACCAAGAAATTTGTCACCTTCTCCGTATTGTCCTTTACCTGTTTTAAAAAACCGGGCAAGGTTTTTTGCTTGTTTTTCGTTTGCGAGAGAGTTTAATTCTTTTTTTGTTTGAGTTAGCATGTGGGAAGGGTTGCAGCTTAGTTATTTCTTGATGGACAGTTTTTTTGTCGATTAATATAAAAAACTATATGTCTACTGTATATCATTTAATAAGTTTAAAAATAGCAAAGAGAGAATTGTAATAAATTTGATTTATTGTTAAACTTTCTTTTGAAGATTTTTTACCTCAAACCTATGAAAAAGCTTATTATAAGGCTCTTTACAGCCTGCCTTGTCCTGTCATTTGTCATTCTGTTTTCATCCTGCCAGTTTGGCGACAAAGATAATCAAACTAGGGAACAAACTCCAATTGATTCTGAGAATGAATCCATAATTATTGGGGTGCCATATTTTCCTACCTCATTTTTTTGGTTTTTGGCAGATGGACTTGGATATCTTGAAGAAGAAGGACTTGATGCAGAAATAATAATTTATGACAACAACTCTGAAAACATTGAAGCAATAGAAAATAATGAAATAGATATTTTTGGAACCGCCTATATGCAGTTGTTTAGTTTATGGGATTCTTCAGACCCATTGGTTGCCATTGCTGCTGCCGATTATTCATATGGAGGAGATGCCATAATTACTCGTAAGAATAAAAATCTTGATTCAATATCTGATCTAAAGGACGGAAAAATAGCTGTGGAATCCGGAACAATTTCTGAGTTTTTCCTGGATTTTGTTCTTACTTATCGAGGAGAAATAACTCCTGAAGATGTAGAAAAAGTAAATTATACGGTTGATGAAGCTACAGAAGCATTCTTGAATAATGAAATTGATGGAGTTGTTACGTTTGAACCATTTATGCAGGATATTCTTTCACAGTCGGATGAGGCCCAAATTATTTTTGATTCAGCGAATGAACGAGGTCTTATTATGGATGTTTGTGCTGTCAGAAAAGAAAATCTTGACAAAAATCCTGAAAAATTTATCAAAGCTTTCCGCGCTTGGTTTAAAGCCATTGAATTTTATAAAAAATCACCTGATGAGGCTATTAAAATAATGGCTGATGCTATTGAAATGTCACCTGAAGAATTTGCAATGCACTTGAATGGCATCTACATAATGGATTTAAGGGATAATGTAACAGCTTTTTCTATTGCTTCCGGATTCGAATCTTTATATGGAAGCGGTCGCTTAATAAGAGACTTCATACAGGAAAAGGGGCTTTTGGTGGAAATTCCTGAAATCGAAGTAATAATTAACGACACCGTTGTGCAGGCAGTTGCAGAAGATATTAAATAATTATTAAAAAAATAAAAATGGAATCTAAGGAATTGTTAGAAACGATTGAAAGACCGGGGTATGTTGACTTTGACTCAGTCCATAGTAATGGTCATGAATTAATTCGGGCGCAAGCAGGTTTTCATGCTAATGGGTGTGAATGGCGCCAAAAACTTGTTGATGCAGGTAAGCCGCCATGCTTTATGTACTGCGCTTGGCCTGAACTTGCAAGCACAGTATCTCGTTTAAGAGAGTCCCCCATAAATGATCAGGAGTTTATTTCTCAGACAGATTTTTTTATACAGGATATCCATCAAAAAAATCGGCAACTTGAAGCAGATGGAAGTACTCAAAGAGTTGAAAGAGCCGAATTCTATATAGGAGGTAGTCATTTGAATCCAAATGAACTCAATCCGGCTATATTAGAAACAATTTATAGGAATCTTGCAAAAATTCCTTCTGTAAGAGAGATTGGAATTGAAGCCAGAATGGGGGAGCTGAAAGACGAAAAGCTTGAAAAACTGGATCAATTGGCAGCTGAAACCGGAACGACCTGTATTATTGAAGTTGGTGTGGAAACTACCAATCCCATTCTTTTGAAAAAAAGCAAAAAAGGTTTGTCTAGAGGTACAATTCAAAGAGGTGTTGAAAAAATATTTAATAGAGAGAATCTACAGATGCAGGTATATTTTTTACAAAAGCCCGGTGTAATGAATGATGAAGCATCAATAAAACAATCTCTTGAAGATTTGCAGTTTTTGGCAGATGTAATAAAATTGGTAAAGGCAAAAAAGGGGAAACAACAAAAAAAAATATTTGTTAACATGGCTCCTTTATCCGCAATGGAAGGAACAGGAGCTCATTTGAATGATGCTTATGAGGCCTGTTCACTTTGGAATATTATTGAGATAATAAAAAGGCTTCCTAAAGAGCAGCTTGATCATATTGATTTGTTTTTCGGACTTAATACCGAAGTTGAAAGTGCTTCAGACGAAATAAAAGCTCTAAATATAGATGATGAAGTAACTTCGGTTTTAAAAAAAGTTACTTCTTGTGCTTCATGTGAGGAAGATGTTTTAAGAATAATTAAAAATTTTAATAAAACTCAGGATCCCTCGGTTCTTGGGGAACTGCCTGATTGTGATTGTGAAAATGAATGGGAAAAGCAAAAAGATAGGCCCTTTTTTATTGGTAGAGTTAAAGCTCCGGTTGGTGATGATCCTTTTGAAAAAGCTCTTTTTGAAGAAATGGCAGAAGGAATAATGGAAGTGGAAGGAGCGGCTTTTGATCCCAGAGCAAGAGCCTCATGGGAAATGATGATTAAAAGAATGACATCTCCAAAATCTTGGTCTTTAGTTGCATATGACTCTAAGGGCGAATTGACTGCATATCTTATGTCTGAAAGAATAAAAACTGAAGATTTAGAAAAAATACCAATAGAGGAAAGAGGATGGGACAGGTTGATTCAGGTTCCGCCTTCTCCGGATGGAGATGCCTTAAAAATAGTTTCACTCGGAGCAAAAGCAAATTCTCCAGATGGGGCTGCCAGAGCTCTTGCTAAGAAAACAGTGCCTGATTTTGTTGATTTTCATCCTGAAATTACAAACGGTGGATTGGGGGTTCCAAGAATGCCGGGAATGTCGATTGTTAAGGATGAAATCGAGAATCAAATTAGGAGAGAAATAACAGAAGATGAATTATTAAATATTGCCCGACAATATAAGGATTCACATTATAAAAGATTTGCCGACGAAATGGAGACACAACAGGTTGACAATTCAACAATTGAAACGACTTTTAATATTAATGATCGACAAATAACTCTCAAGCATCCTGTTGACAGTAATCTTGGGCTATGGGGGCGGCTTTTGTATCCAATTAGAGGAGTAGTAGTTCATTCAATGGAATCTGATCCTGAATCATGCTATCTGGGTGTTTATTATCATTATCCGGGGAGAAATCCTGAAAAAATAAGAACCAATATTTCATCTGCAGCAGAAAAAACGCTTGCAGTTAATAAATCCTAAAAATGAGGCAAAAATTCCGAACAAAATTTATTATCCTTCTTCTTCTTGTTTCTCTTATCCCTACAATTTTTATCGGAATTATGAGCTATGAGATAAGTAAAACCGCTCTTTACGATCGAATAATAACTGATTTAAATACCCAGGCTTCTCATGTTTTAGATCAAATAGATCGCTTTCTTTATGAATCATACAAGGATACCCAGCTTCTAATATCTGATACGACTTTGATTGATCCCAAAACATCTACGGCGCAAAAAGAAACGGTTTTAAAAGAATATCTCATCAATCTTGGGCTTTATGATAATCTTTATCTCCTGGATTTAGAGGGGAACATTATCGCTTCTACAAACATTAATGCCAAGAGGGCGGAAATAAAAAACGCACAATGGTTTATTAATACAAAGAAGCTTTTTTTTAATGCCAGTGATGCCCTTGTTTCTCCTTTTACGGGAAAACCTACGATTCTTTTTTCTAATCTTATTTTAGATGAAAATAATGAGCCTACGGGAATAATTGTCGCCGAGTTAACATGGGCAGTCGTTCTTGATTTTCTTGATAATGTCCCAAGAGATACTGAGGCTATACTTTTAAATGATAATTATATACAGATAGGAGGAACCGAAGATGAAACATTTTTTGAGAAAGAATGGGGGCTTAAGTTAGCGGAACAATTAAATAATGAGATCTATTTGACTAGTTTTGTTAATTCCCAGGGATATCTTGTTTATAAAGGAAATAATTGGAAACTTTTTTTACGAATGCCCGTGGATATAGCTCTTGCTCCTTTGCAAAGGCTTTTTAAGCTTATAGGTCTTATTTTGATCGGAACAATTTTGGCTACCGGCCTGACAGGATTAATTTTTGGAGACCGATTTGTTAGCCCTATACAAAAGCTTATAATTGGAGCTGAGGCAATTCAGAAGGGTAATCTCAATCAAAAAATAAAAGTTAAATCGAAAGATGAAATTGGATATCTTGCTCGTGCTTTCAACGAAATGAGTAGTTCTCTTAAGGAAAAGCAGCAAAAGCTAAAGCGTGCTCTGAAAAAACAAAAACAACTTGAGAAAACTAAAGATGCAATATGGTCCACTGCTTCGCATAAACTTCGTACTCCTTTGACCGGGATGCGCTGGTCTATTGAGCTTCTTTGTTCAAATAATCTTGGAAATCTCAATAAAGAGCAAATTGATACAGTAAATCAAATTTATAAAAGCACTTTGCGCCTTAATTTTCTAGTGGATCTTCTTTTAAATGCTACCCGCCTGGAAGAAGGAAAGATGAAATTAAACAAAGAAAAATTCTATTTGGAAGAAGTTATTGAGAAATCCATTGATAAACAAAAAATAGAAATCATAGAAAAGAATATTAAACTTCAAAAACCTGAAAAAAAGAAAGAAACTATCAAAGTAAATTTAGATAAAAACCGTATTCAGCAAGTCTTTGACAGTATTATTGAGAATGCAATTGTTTATAATCAGGAAAAAGGTGGGATAACAATTGATTTAAATAAAAAAGGAAAAAAAGTGATTTGTGAAATTGCAGATACAGGCGTGGGAATACCCGATGAAGATAAAGGAATAGTTTACCTGAAATTTCATAGAGGAAAAAATTCAGCAAAATATTACACTGAGGGGGTTGGACTGGGGCTTTATTTAGCAAAGTACATTATTGAATCATCAAAAGGAAAAATTTGGTTTGAAAGTAAAATTAACGAAGGAACAAAATTTTATATTGAATTACCTCTCGCCTAAACATAAAATTTTGCCTGCGCCTCCGTTTCGATCTCACATAGTTCGTCGAAACTGCGGCTTCGGCACGCTACCTCGCCATTATGTTCAATGGGGGCTCACTGAAAAAGCTTGAAAAATTTACGGCCTGACCGGCCAATTTTTCATCGCTTTTTCTCTTTCGCCTTCGGCCACGCTAAGATCGCGTGGCTCTGCGGCTTCAGACCGTGAGCCTCGCTACTTTCATGGCGGAGAGAGGGGGATTTGAACCCCCGGTGAGTTGCCCCACACACGCTTTCCAAGCGTGCGCCTTCGACCGCTCGGCCACCTCTCCATAAATTTCTCCAATGAGTTATATCATAAAAGCGTGATTTTTGTTAATTAATTTCTTGTTAGTTTTGAGCTTTTATGGCTAATATAGTTACATGTTAAATTTAGTTCAAATTTTCTTTTTTATTGTTGCGCTTTTGGTCACTTTAACTGTCCATGAAGCTTCTCATGCACTTGCCGCTTACTATTTGGGGGACCCAACCGCAAAAAATCGCGGCAGGCTTACTCTTAATCCGATTGCTCATCTGGATTTACTTGGTACTTTGGTTTTTATTGTAACTCAGCGAATTGGTTGGGGGAAACCAGTGCCCGTAAATCCCGCAAATTTTAAAAATCCTATTCGGGATAATGCGTTAACGTCTTTGGCCGGGCCAATGTCTAATTTTATTTTGGCGTTTTCAGTTTCTTTGCCACTAAAGTATTTATCTGCATATATGCACGATTACTTGAGTCTGGCGCTGTGGATGATTTTTGACGTTAGTGTGTTTTTGGGTATTTTTAATTTGCTTCCTATTCCGCCACTTGATGGCTCTAAAATTTTGGGACTTATTCTGCCAAGACGATTGCATTTGAGATATGACCATTACTTGAGTGAGGGTGGGAAATATTTTGTTGCGATAATCTTGATTGATGTTTTTATTTTGCGCTCGTTGGTTGGTTTTTCATTTTTGGCTTATATACTTAGTTTTTTGCATGAATGGGTAAGCGTGATTTTGTTGTTGGGTAGTTAGTTTTTTGTAGATTTTGCCTGTACCGCGGTCATGAGGGGGCTTTACATTTTTTTATAATTTATTACTATGGGGATACTCTACCTTAATCGTCAGAGTCTTAACTACTCTCTCTATCATAAAAATATAAGGGATCCTGACATCACTTAAGGTTGCGACCTCGGGCTGAGGGAACCCACTTGACGGCTAAGGGGGCCAGTACGGAAAGAAATTCAACGTTAATGTAGAGTGTCTTAAAAAAAATGTAGCCATAAATTTGGCTCATTTTTTTATTTTGGATTTTATCCAGTCAGTAATTTTTTTGCCACGCTCAGGGGCAATTAAAAGGATTCCAAGAATTATCATCAGCCATCCCTGGAGTATGGGAACTGCCAAGCCAATGATCCCGAGGATCAATATTATTGTGCCAAGACTTGTTTTAATAACTCTTTTTATCATCAGAATGAATGATAACATAATTTTGTACTCTACAAAGAAATGTTAAAAGATTTTGCTTGAGTTTTGAAGGTGTGTGTGTAATATTTATTTTTGAATAACTTCATAATTTAATTATTTGATATGAAAAAGAAATTATTCTCTCTGTTGATGGTTCTAACAGTATCTGCAACTGTTTTTGCAGGATGTAATTGGTTCCAGGAAAGTGAAGATATGGAACCGGCTGAAGGTGAAAACGAAGCAAATCTGGAAGCTACAGTTCAGGTTATGCCAGCTCCAACAGCTAGTTTAACTGCTACAGTTCAGGTTGCTGCTGCTGAGTAGTATAAAAATTTAAGAAGAAAACCTATTAGGTAGGATATGGCGGCCGCAAGGCCGCCTATTATAAGTACCTCCATCCCGGATCTGTACCAGCTTTTAACGGTAAAGAAGGATTTTACTGTTCCGACCAGGAATAATGCCAGTAATGTGGTAGTACAAGTAATTATGAATGTGCTTTTTTGTTCAAGTCCAAATAATGGTCTGAATAAGTAGGCGAGCAGCGGAATCAATCCAATTATAAAGAATGATGTAAATGTTGTCAGTGCTCCTTTCATGGGAGAAATGTTTTCTGAGGTCATGTTAAATTCGTTTCTCATCATTAAATCTACCCAAGCCTCAGGATTGGATGTGATAATTTGTGTTGCTTTTTCAAGATCTTTCCCCTTAAATCCATATTTTTTAACTATTTGTCTCACTTCTTCTCTTTCTTCTTCTTCTTTTTCTTTAATGTGCTTAAATTCAATTTTGCGAATTTTTTCCTGTAATTCGCATTGGGCTTTGTCACTTAAATATTTTCCGGAAGCCATTGAAAATCCATCTGCAAACAGGTTGGCAAAACCCAAAATTAATATTATTGGTAAATTTAAAGCTGCACCTTCAACTCCCGCAACTACAGCAAAGGTGGTTACTGCTCCATCTATCCCGCCGTATACAAAATCCCGGAGCCAGGGGTATCTCCCGTTTCCACCTATTGAACCGTGCTCGTCATTATTAATCATAATTAAAATTTAGAGTTTTTGTTTAAAAAGATCAATGAATATTTAGGACTTGAAATGAAATCCTGGCAGTCTATAATGGTGAGTGCTAAAAAGATTCAGTTTTTGGCTGTCAAGTAATTTTTTGACACACACTTCGTTACAAAAATTACAATTTAACCCAAAGCGTTATGAACAAAAACAATGTGCAAAAAAATGTTTTAATTGGAGCACTTTCCGGTGGAGTAAGTTCGGTTTTGATCAGTTTCTTAATTGTGAATTTTTTAGTGACGCCGACTCAGTCGAATAATGAGGAAAAATTTGAGGCTCCTAAGGTGGAGGAAATTCACCATGAACAAGGCCTTATTTTAGAAGATTATATAGTTAATGCGGTAGAAAATTCTACCAGCGCAGTTGTTTCAATTATTGTTAGCCAGGATGTGCCTGTGCTTGAGCAGTATTATGAAGAATATAATTCTGATCCGTTTGGAGGAATGTTTAATTCTCCTTTTGGTGGTTCTCCATTTAGTTTTCAGGTGCCCAAGTATCGTGAGACAGGTGAAACCGAGTTGAGGCAAATTGGAGGCGGATCTGGATTTTTGGTTTCTTCTGATGGATATATAATTACGAATAAGCATGTAGTTAGTGAGGAAGATTTTGAATATACGGTTTTTTTGGATGATGGGAGTGAATATGAGGCACAGGTTATTGCTCGGGATCCATTAAATGATATCGCTGTTTTGAAAATTGAGGGAAATGAATTTCCTTATCTGGAATTTGGTGATTCTGATGCTTTAAAATTAGGGCAGACTGTAATTGCAATTGGTAATCCTTTGCTTGAATATAATAATTCGGTCTCTACCGGTGTTGTTTCGGGATTGGGTAGGTCCATAATTGCGGGGAATCGAGGTTTTGGTGGATCTGCTGAGGAGTTGGATGGTGTTATTCAAACAGATGCAGCTATTAATCCGGGAAATTCCGGTGGCCCTCTTTTGAATTTAAACGGGCAGGTTATTGGGGTTAATGTAGCTGTTGCAAGTGCTGAAAATATTGGTTTTTCTCTTCCTGCAAATACTGTGAAATCCGCATTTCAATCTGTTAAGGAAAATGGGAAGATTGTCAGGCCCTTTTTGGGAATAAGATATATGCAAATAACAGAACAGTTAAAGGAGGCAAATAATCTGGATACGGATTATGGAGTTTTAATTGTCAGAGGACAGAAATTGGAGGATTTGGCTGTGATTCCCGGATCTCCCGCGGATAAAGCCGGTTTAATGGAAAATGACATTATTTTGGAGATTGACGGTGAGAAGCTTGATGGAGAAAAATCTCTTGCCAAAATAATTGCCGCAAAGTCGGTGGGTGATAAGGTTGTGTTTAAGGTTTTGCATAAGGGAAAAGAGAAGACAATTGAAGTGGTTCTGGAGGCTTTGGATGATTAGGCCTTTGACGGTTTCGCATAAATATAGTATTTTTATATAGCTATTTAATAATCTTTATAATATGTTAAAAAAGATTTTGATTTCATTGATTGCAATCGGATTATTGTCTGTAGTTGCGGTCAGTTATGCGGCGGATTTGTATGATGTCGGTGGGCATGATAATGAAACTGCGATCCAGTATCTTTATGATAATGGAGTGATCTCCGGCTATCCGGATGGAAGTTTTAGGCCTGATAGTGTTGTGAATAGGGCTGAACTCTTGAAAATATTGGTTGGAGGAACTGGTGTGACTCCTTCGGTATCTCAGTATAATAATTGTTTTCCGGATGTGAAGGATGATTGGTACGCGCCTTTTGTTTGTTATGCAAAGTCCGAAGGCTGGGTAGATGGTTATCCGGATGGAACTTTTAAGCCTGAGCAATATGTGAATAAGGTTGAGGCGATTAAAATGGTGGTGAATTCTCAGGAGTATTATGTGCCGAATACGGTTTCGGGTTATGACACAGTGCTATTTGATGATATTGATATGAATGAGTGGTATGCTCCTTATTTGCATACTGCTTCGCAGCGAGGGCTTTTGGAAGAGGAAGGAAGTTTTTCTCCTGAAGCTTTAATGCGACGTGGACAAATTAGTGAAAATATTTATAGAGCAATGATTATTGAGGCTCACGGATTGTATACTTTTGATGATTATAGAAGCGATAGAGTGGTTTCGCCTTATTTTGAAAATGGAGATATTGATTTTGGTGAATTAACTCCGTTTGATGCAACTGCTATAATGGCGGGAAAGACGGATACTATTGTTAATGGATATTATGAAGGTTTTGGTAATGATGAAATTACACAGGCTGATAAGGATTATCTTCTTGGTTTACTGAATTGGTATGAGGCAGGAACAATTAAGGTTGAACCTTATGAAGGATGGAAACTACTTCTTCTTGAACTTCAGTGTGATGGAATGTGTTTTAGATCTGATGTATATAGACTTGCTTATAATAGCGAAACAAATGAGCTTAAATATTTAGTTGATTATTCTGATGGAGCGGATCACGATTATTTGGAGGTTCTAATTGGAAATCAGGATAGTGATGTGAGTTTAAGTGGATTGAATCCTCCTCAAACGGTTTCGGTTCCCGGAATGGACGTTACTCTTGAGTTGGAGTCAGCTTTTGCGGATTTTAATTCTGCTACTTATATAGGAGAAGTTGCTTTTACTGAATCTAAATATGGTCAGTTATATTTTGCGCCTGAACAATATGGTTATGGGTGTTTGTATTTTGAATCACCTGATGGAGTGATTAGTCAGTATAAATACGATATTGGTTTGCTTGATGATAGCGTTGTGATTAATTGGGAAGAAGGTGGCGAAACTAATCTTTCCTCAAATTATAGTTTGACCCATAGGGGGTGTGGAATAGCGGGGTCTTGTTATTTTGTTGATACTATTGATGAAAGTGAGATTGTATTGGCAGGTGTTACTAATGATGGAGTTGAATTATATGAGGTTGCTGATCCTATTGAAGGGTATTCTGAAAATAAAGATCCAGAGGGAATATCAAGAAAGCCACAATATTTGTTGGATTCTTATTATCAGATTTATTTGAGGTTAAATGAGGATACATCGGTTACTTTTGATGATTATGTTGATCAGAAACCGCTTCTTTACTGGCAGGATCCTTTTGGAAGGTGGTCGAGTATTTTGCTTGATGATTTTATGCCTGCTGCTGAATGCGGTAAGCCAGTGATTTATTTGTATCCTGAGGAAACGACAGATGTGAGTGTGGAGGTTGGAATTAGCGAAATGACTGTGAGCATTCCGGATTATAATGAGGGATGGAAGGTAAAGGCGTATAGTGATGGAACTCTTTATAATTACGAGGATAAACAAACATATCCTTATTTGTTTTGGGAAGGGCATAGTGATAAGGAATTGAAAGTTGATAAGGGGTTTATGGTTTCTAAAAAGGAGCTTGAATCGTTTTTGACCGGTAGCTTGAAGGAGTTAGGGTTAAATGCTCAGGAGAGTGATGATTTTATGGAATTTTGGTATCCGATTATGATGGATAATTCTGAGAATTATTTTTATGTGACATTTGTTGGAACACAGGATTTTAATAAGATTGCACCTTTGGCAATTGAGCCTTGTCCCGATACTTTGCTTAGGGTGTTTATGTATTATGAACCGGTCGCAGCTCCTTACGCAGTGATTCCTCAAGAATTAAAAGGTATGGAACGAAGAGGGTTTACTGTTGTTGAATGGGGAGGAACATCATCCAGAACATGGAAATAATAAAGAAAATTTTAGTTGTTGGTTTGCTTGTGAGTAGTATGACTGCCTGCAAGCAAACCAATGTTTCAGATAATATATTTTTATCTGAAATAGATGATGTGGAAAATGCTTGTGAGACTTTTGGTGTTATTTTGCCTCATCATTTGCTTGTAGAACAATATATTGCTGAAGTTTACGGGTCTTTGAGTGATTGTGGTTTTGAGCGTGTGATTGTTGTGAGTCCCAATCATTTTAATTATGGTGCCAGATATATTCAAAGTTCGGATAAGGGGGTTTTATCCGAAATGGATAATTTGGATGTTGAAAATATTTTAATGCTTAAGCGCAGTAGTCCGCTTTCTATTGAGCCAAGATATTTTAGTTTGGAACATGGAATAAGTGTGCAGCTTGAATTTTTGAACCAATACCTGCCAGAAGCGAAAGTTATCCCCATAATTATTAAAAAGGGAACTCCGGTTAATCAGTTGGAACTTCTTGTTGGTGCGATTATGTCTTTGGATCTTTCTAATACTTTAGTTGTTGCCAGCATAGATTTTACTCATTTTGAGGGCGAAGATGCGGCTTTAATTAATGATTCTAATACGGTTACCTGGATGCAGGAATTTAGTGAGAATAAGGGGAGTGAAAATATGTATGAGGAACTTTTAAATTTGGTCAAAGCCCTGGATGAAACTAATGAAGAAGCAGTGGCATTTGATTCTGTTGAAAGTTTGTATGTGTTTTTATCGCTGATGTCGAGAACTGAAAATTTTAATTTTGGGTTTCTGCGCAGAACTTCGTCTGCTTCAATGTTGGGTTTGACAGATCCTTTGGATAACACAAGTCATATTTTTGCGAAGTTTTCAAAGTAGTTTATAATGGGAGGGAAAAAAAGAAAATAACCCCTCATAACTATGACTACCCCAGCGAAATTGATAAAGGAAATTACTTCAGTGGAAGAGCTTCTTAAGCATAAGGATATGCTTTTGAATTTGACCCTTCAGAATTTGGATTTGAGGGAAGTGGATGTTGATTGGAAAGACGTGAAGATTGCAAATACAAGTTTTTTGGGATGTGAGATGGATGAGGAAACTGAGCTAATTTTGCGTAAGAAGGGTGCGATTATTTATCCGAAATTTGTGGGTCTTCCATATAATCCTTATAGAAAGGATTTGTATACCTGGCAGGAGCTCATGGATGGCTATACTCCGGAGAATGATGCGAGTCTGGATTTGAAAATTTATAATCACTTTAAGCTGTTTAGGAATTCGGGGGATGTTAATGAGGCGTTGAGTCAGAGGATTCATGATCATGCGATTGATGATGCGCTTTTGGAGCTAATTGGGCGTGATAAAAGTGGTATGACTAAGAAAAAATGTATTGGTGTTATGGGTGGTCATTCTATTTTGAGGACTGATGCTTTTTATGAAAAGGTTGCGATTGCGTCTAAGAGGCTAACTGAGGAAGGGTATTTGATTGTTTCGGGTGGAGGTCCGGGGATTATGGAGGCTTCGAATTTGGGAGCTTATTTTGCGGGAAAACAGGATGATGAACTAATGGAGTCTATTGAAATTTTGAAGGCTGCGCCAAAATATACTGATAAGGATTTTGTAGTTAAGTCACAGGAAATTATTGATAAATATCCTGAGGGACAGGAGAATATTGCTATTCCTACATGGTTTTACGGGCATGAGCCTTCTAATTTGTTTGCCACAAAAATTGCCAAGTATTTTTCGAATGCTATTCGTGAAGATATTTTGCTTGCGATTGCTATTTATGGAATTATTTACGCGCCCGGTTCTGCAGGAACACTTCAGGAGGTTTTTGCGGATGCAGCGCAAAATCATTATGTGAGTTTTGGTTATGCAAGCCCAATGGTGTTCTTTGGTAGAAAATTTTGGAGTGAGGATTCCTTTATTTATCAATTGGTAAAACAGCTATCTGAAGGATATAAGTATCATGATATGCTTGCGATTTCTGATGATCCGGATGAGATTGTGAAATTTATTAAGACGCATCCGCCAGTTCAGGAAGATTAGTTTTTTGTATACCGAAGTCTGGTGGCACAAGTCCTCCGTCGCTCCAACGTCTTTTGTGTTTGGGGTGGGTGTAGTTTTTTGAATATATACGTTCGAGTATTTTTAGAAATCTTTCTTGTTTAATTTTTCTGGTACAAATTCCGGTTTGTTCACTTACTTCTTCTGCAATCATATCAATATAATCTTCACTTACTGTTCTAAAAAGACGACAAACTACTGATATTTTGCTAAGTGCTTTAAATATCCTATGGTCGTTTAAACCCTCATTGTTTTTATTGTTGACCAGGTTGATTTGGATTTCAAAAGTTCTAAGTATAGGATCGTTCTTTGGATCTCCATTAAATGGTACTACGGTTTCGCCTATAATTTTTGCTGTTTGAAAGTCGTTTCCGGAACAATCATTTGAGGTTTCATCGTATCCTATATTGTTTTCTTGCATATCGCTTTGAACAATTTCCGCATAGTCGCCTTCAAAAAATTTTACATTTTCAACATTTAGGTTTTTTGCTCCCAATTCTTGTAAATGTATTGCGAGAAAGGCTAAACAATCTACTGCGTCCTCTTTAGTTTTTACTTCAAGTTCAAATCCAATACCGTCTTTCATTACGTCAATCCATTTTTTCTTGGGTTTATTAAGAAGTTTTAGAATACAGCTTTCTTTACTTTTACCTCTAAATTTTTTTCCTTCAAGAGGTATCCACCTTGAATTTTTTGTGATAATTCCATTTTCTCTTATTCTTTTAAAGCCTTCATGATCTTTACGTAATCGGTTAAATAAGAATTCACCTTCGTTATTTAGTCCGTTAAGTTGTTCTTGATTGAATTCCCAAAAGGCTAAAGTAATTTTTGCAAGGGTGCAGTAAAAAACTGCTGTTATGGGGTGTGATTTATCTTTTGAAATTCCTGTGTTTTTTAGGAAGTCAATTATATCTTTTTCTGAACTAAAATCTTGCTTATCTTTAAGTTTTGATTTAAGTCCTATGCCAAGATAGTTTTGAAGAAATTCTTTGGCTTGTATAAAACAGTTGCTTAGTTCCTGGAGAACTTTTTTATCAAATTCCTCTATGCCTAATGTTTTTAGAGCTAACTTTTTATAGCTTTTGTATTCAACATCATTTGGGGTGTACATTAAGTCAAAAATTGTTACTTCATATCCATTAGGGGTAGTGACGGTCCCCTCAGCAGCTTTTACTATTTCCCTCGCTGTTTCTTTTGCTTGTGTGCTTGTGTATGTGACAATTTCAGAAATTATTCCCATTTCTTCCGGGATTTTTTCGCCCTGTATAGGATAGGGGATAGTCAATGTGCTGAGTGTTGGCTCAGGACAGCTTATTGTACTGTTATCTATGTGTCGCATTTGAGCATTAATGAAGTGAAAAACATTACAACTTTTTCTTTCTTTTGTCAAGCGGTCTTGAAGTTGTTTTGCTTTAATGTAATAAAATTATTGGTCTGTTGACAAGTAAAATTCTGTGGGAAGCCTTATGAGGCATCATTTTTTACGATATATCAATATGAAATTAAGGTAAGCGATTGTATTGGGGTTCTAAAATTAAGTAAATTGAAGTTAATAATCTTATTTAATCATCAAATGGTATATCCAATTGAGTTGTCGAATGAGGAGTTAGCGCTTAAGGCCATACAAATGCGGCGGGATATTGTTGAAATGACTTGTAGTGCCGGGTCCGGGCATCCGGGAGGATCGCTTTCTTCTGTGGAAATTTTAGTGACTCTTTATAATACTGTGTTAAAGCATGATCCGGATAATGTTAAGTGGGAAGATAGAGATAGAATGATTTTTTGTAAGTGTCATATTACACCTGCGATTTATTCGATTTTGGCGCGCACAGGGTATTTTAGCCCGGAGGATTTAATGACTTTTCGAAAATTGGGGTCTGATCTTCAGGGTCATCCTTCACGGTTTCATCCTAGAGGTATTGAAATGTCGGGGGGAAGTCTTGGGCAGAATTTGTCCGTTGCGACCGGTGTGGCTTTGGGGTTGAAGCATCAAAAAAAGCTGAATCGGGTTTTTGCACTTTCCAGTGAAGGGGATCTTCAGGAAGGACAAAGTTGGGAGGCTGTAATGTCTGCAGCTCATTTTAAATTAGGTAACCTTTGTTTATTTGTTGACTATAATAAGCTGCAAATTGATGGTTATGTGGAAGATGTTATGGGAATTCATCCGCTGGATGAAAAATTTAAGGCGTTTAACTGGAATGTGCAGGTGATTGATGGGCATAAGTTTGATGAAATTAGGGATGCTATAAAGAATGCGATTGCTTTTGAGGGGGGGCCGTCAGTGATTATCGCAAATACAATTAAAGGAAAAGGGATATCCTTTATGGAGAATGAGGCGGGCTGGCACGGGAAGGCCCCTTGTGGTGAAGATATGGAAAAGGCAATTGAGGAGCTTAAACATGAGGAATCTTTATTAACGACCAAATAATAAAATATATGTCAGAAAGAGAAATGATGTTAACAAGAAAGGGATTTGCAGATGCTTTGATTGAAATAGGCGAGCAGGATGAAAAACTTGTTGTGCTTGATGCAGATTTATCTAAGTCGACTTTAACTTCTCTTTTTAAGGAGAGATTTCCGGATAGACATTTTAATGTTGGAATTGCTGAGCAGAATTTGATTAATGTTGCCGGTGGGCTTTCTTTAACAGGTCTTACACCTTTTGTTTCTACTTATGGTGTGTTTTTGGCTGGAAGGGCATGGGAACAAATTAGAACAAGTGTTTGTTATGGTAAGTTGAATGTGAAATTTGGTGGAGCGCATGGAGGAATTTCGGTTGGTCCGGATGGAGCGACTCATCAGGCTTTGGAAGAAATTGCAATTATGCGTGTGATCCCTGAAATGAAAATTTGTGTACCCGCGGATTATTATGAGACAAAGAAAGCTGTAAAGGCTAGTATGGAGATTGATGGTCCTGTATATATAAGATTCGGACGCGAAAAGGTGCCAGTAGTTACAAGTGAGGATCATGATTTTGAATTTGGTAAGGCTTATAAGCTTAAAGAAGGAAAGGATGTTAGTGTGATTGCTTGTGGAACTATGGTTAGCGAGGCTTTAGATGCAGCGGAGGCTCTTAAATCTGAAGGAGTAGATGTTGAAGTAGTTAATCTCCACACTATTAAGCCTATTGACGCCGATACAATTGTTGAAACTGCCAGGAAAACCGGGTGTATAGTTACTGCTGAAGAGCATCAGAAAAATGGTGGAATGGGATCTGCAGTGATGGAGGTTTTGGCTCAGAATTATCCGGTTCCTGTTGAAATGGTGGGGATTAATGACACTTTTGGTGAGTCGGGTTCGCCGAGTGAGTTAATGGAAAAATATGGAATTACATCTAAGAATATTATTGAAATGGTTAAAAAAGTTTTGACCAGAAAAAAATCTTAAATAAAAACATATGAAGCCCTTTTCAAAAAGAATGCCCCATCTTGGAACTGAAAATGCTTTTTCTGTTATTACAAAAGCTAAACAGTTTGAAAAAGAATCGGGGGTGAAGCTTGTATATCTTCAAATTGGTGAGCCCGGATTTGATACTCCAAAAAATATTAATGATGCGGCAAAAGCTGCAATTGATGATAACCAAACTCACTATACTCCAACTGCGGGAATTCCTGCTCTGCGTGAGGCAATTGCTGCATATCACACTAAATATAGTGCCGAACCTTATGAAGCTTCTGACACTGTAGTGGTTCCAGGTGGTAAGCCGGTAATGTTTTACATGATAAATGCGTTAATTGATGAGGGCGATGAGGTGATTGTGCCAAATCCCTGTTATCCAATTTATGAGTCTGTAACTGAGTATTTGGGAGGAAAAGTTGTGCCTATTGCGCTAAAAGAAGAAAATGAATTCAATTTTTCTGCTGATGAGCTTGAAAAGTTGATTACTCCAAAAACAAAATTAATTATTTTGAATTCTCCACAGAATCCAACAGGGGCTGTGTATACTCGTGAATTGTTATGGGATATTGCTGAGTTAGCGAAAAAGCATGATTTGTGGATTCTTTCCGATGAAATTTATGACCAAATGGTACATGATGGAGAGCATATTTCTATTACAAGTATTGAAGGTATGCCTGAGAGAACCGTTGTGTTAAACGGTTGTTCAAAAACTTATGCAATGACAGGTTATAGAGTTGGATGGGCAGTTACCAAAAATGCACAAATGGCTTCTTATATTGAACAATTTGCTTGTAATGATGTTTCTTGTGTGAATGTGCCTGCTCAATATGCTGCTCTTGAAGCTTTGACAGGTCCTCAGAAGGCGGTTAAGGATATGCTTAAGGCTTACAAAAAAAGGCGTGACCTTATGGTTGGATTAATCAATCAAATATCAGGAATGCGGTGTCATGCCCCTAAGGGTGCTTTTTATCTTATGGTGAACGTGCGCCAGATTTTGGATAAGTTGGATATTGATGCAGCCGAGCTTTGTGATCGGATTATGCGTGAGGCACACGTGCTTGTGCTTCCCGGAACGGTTTTTGGGAAGTTTGGTGATGATTTTATTCGTCTTTCTTATGTTTCTACAGAGGAGCAGATTAAAGATGGCTTATCTAAAATAAAGAAATATATTGATAAGATTTATTAATTTAAAATTATGAAAATCTATGTTACAAGGAGGATTCCGGAGAAAGGGCTTGATATGATCCGTGAAAAATTTGGAGAAGTGGATATGAATCCGGATAACAGAGTTTTGTTACATGAGGAGTTGATAGAGAATGTGAAAGGTGCGGATGCTGTGCTTTGCCAATTGACCGATAAGATTGATGCTGATGTTATGGATAGTGCGGGGCCGAGTTGTAAAATATTTTCGAATTATGCTGTGGGCGTGAATAATATAGACTTTGACGCAGCAAATGAGCGTAAAATTATGATAGGCAACACTCCCGGTGTTCTTACCGATGCAACTTCCACCCTTGCAATTTCTTTAATGTTTAGTGTGGCGAGGCGAATTGTTGAGGCTGACAGGTTTATGCGTGGAGAGAATTTTGAAGGCTGGGATCCCATGCTGCTTCTTGGAAATAAAGTTAGCGGGCAAACCCTTGGAATTATTGGTGCAGGTCGAATTGGTGAGGATATTGCCATAAAAATGCACAAAGGTTTTGGTATGAATGTTCTTTATACGGATTTGAATGGAAATGAATTTCTTGAGGATAAGACCGGGGCCAAAAAGGTAGATATGGATACTTTATGCAAGGAAAGTGATTATATTTCTGTGAATGTGAATTATTATCCTGAAACGCATCATTTAATTAATGAAGAACGCCTAAGTTTAATGAAGGAAAATGCAATAATTGTGAATACTGCGCGGGGTCCTGTGGTTGATGAGGAAGCCCTTGTAAAGGCATTACAGCAAAAATGGATTTTTGGTGCGGGCCTGGATGTTTTTGAAAATGAACCTAAAATGAAGCCGGGACTTAAGGATTTAGATAATGTTGTTATTGTTCCTCATATAGGTTCTGCTACTTTTGAGGCGAGGACAAAAATGTCGGAAATGGCTGCTCAAAATTTAATTGATGCTTTGGAAGGACGACTTCCCGAGTTTTTGGTGAATAAAGAGGTTTTTAATGTTAAGTAATAACGAAGAAACTTATATTCAACTTTTTAAGGATTTAATTGATCCTCTTTTTGAGAAAATTAGCCCCAGGAATTTAATTAGGGATGCTTTACGGGGAAGGGATTTTTCCAAATATAAAAGAATTTTTGTTATTGGTGCAGGTAAGGCATCTGTGGTTATGGCTAAGAGTGTTGAAAATTATTTTAATGCTCTTGAGCAAGGCCATATTATATATCCGGATAATCAAAATAAGCTGTGTTTGAAAAAAATTACTGCAACTGCGGCTTCTCATCCTCTTCCAAATGAGAAAGGCATAGAAGGAAGCCGGAAAATTATGAAAATTGCTGATAAGGCGCAGGCAGGGGATTTGGTTATTAGTTTGATTTCAGGAGGAGGATCCGCTCTTATGCCGTTACCGGTTGAAGGGCTTGAGTTAAACGAAAAAATTGATTTGAGTAAACAGCTTATACGCTCCGGGGCGACTATTAATGAAATTAATGTTGTGAGGAAGCATGTTTCAAAAATAAAGGGCGGGTATTTGGCTAGGGCTGTGTATCCAGCTGATTGTTTAAATTTAGTAATTTCTGATGTTGTGGGAGATGATTTGAGTACTATTGCTTCTGGTCCTCTTTCACCTGATCCTTCGAGCAGGGAGGATGCAAAGGAGATTTTAGATAAATATAATATTGATCTGCCTGATGTTATGAAGGAAACTCCAAAACCCGGGGATGAGTGTTTTACTAAAGTGGAAACTAAAATTTTGGCGAATCATGAAACCAGTGCTTTGGCTGCATTTGATTTACTTGAGGATGTGGACAAGGAAATCATTGATACTAATCTGGAAGGTAATGTTAAAGAGGTTGTAGAAAAGATTTTAGGAGATTGCACAATAAAGCATAAAATTTATATATATAGCGGAGAAACAACAGTTGAGGTAAAAGGAGACGGCTATGGTGGGAGGAATCAGGAGTTTGTGCTTTTAGCTTTAAAGGAAATGCGAGATATGAGGAAAAATTTTGTGATTATGTCTTTAGCAACTGATGGGGTTGATGGTTTTTGTCCTGAGGATGTTGCTGGGGCAGTTGTGGGGCCATCTACAATAAAGAAAAATCCGGAAATTGATAAATATCTTGATAATAATGATTCTTATTCTTACTTTAAAAGTGTGGGGGGGCTTATAAGGACAGGTTCTACAGGTAATAATTTGGGTGATTTAATGCTTGTTGTTTTGATATAATCTCTTTACAAATCTTTAAAATAGTTTTAGGGTAGGTTTCCATTAAATAATTTATTATTAATGAGTGAAAAATATGATGGAATTGAGCTTGGTGGGGGAGTTATAGAGCTTGCTTCAGAGGATATGGAAGCAATATTGGGATTTGATGAAAATGCCGTTAATGTGAGCTGCGATGAGTTTAGGGCAAAGATTGCTGAGCTTTTTGGAAAGGATGCGATTGAAAATATGGAAGAGGATAATTTGGTACTTGCTTTAATACGAATGGGAGTGATGGATTTGGATGAAAAGCATGGTATGCCCGTATTTATTTTAAAGAGAGGGGCCTTGAATGAGTTTGTTAGAGTAATTTTGAATCATTTGAGTGAGGAGGAATTTGAAAGTTTTTTCCCTGAGGAATTTGGAATTGATTTGAGTAGGAAAGCTGTTACTGATGAGGATTTAAGGTTTTTTGAACAATCTGAGCGCTTGAGGGGATTAAAGCATCTGAATTTATCTTTTTGTAAATTAACAGAAAATGGAGTGCTAAAGCTTTCTAAAATGCAGTGTTTTTCCGGATTGAAAAGTCTTAATTTAAGTGGAAATAATATTGGGCTTAAGGGAGTGCAGAATCTTTTGTCTTCACCTGTTTTACAGAATTTGGAGGAGTTATTTTTGTCTAATTGTGGACTTCATAATGTTTATAGTGAGGGTGGGCTTAATTTCCAGAATTTAAGGGATTTGCGCAGCTTGGATTTATCGGATAATGATTTGGGGGATTGCGATATTCCGACAATATTTAGCCTGAATACTGTTGGATCTATTAAAACTCTAAATCTTAGAGGAAATAAAATTTCCAAAAGTGTTGTGTTTTTGGCTAAATGTCCTGCTTTGCAGGGGGTGGAGCAGATGAATTTGAGTGAGAATGATCTTGATACAGACAGTGTTATTACATTTGTAAGATCCGGTAATCTTGTTGCTTTGAAATCTTTGGATTTGAGCTCGAATCGTATTCTTTCCAGAGCTTTAAGTGAACTGGGCCTACATTTTAAGTCTCAACTTGAGGAATTAAAAATTGCTGATAATCAGATTGATTCCATGGGATGTATGATTATTGCGAGTTTGCCGGCATTTTGGGATTTGAAAAGTCTTGATTTAAGTTTTAATCCTGTTAGGAACGAGGGACTTGAATATCTTTCTTATGCAAAATTTCGAGATGGCTTGAATTCTTTATGTATTAAGCAAAGTGGAATTAGTGATTTGGGTTTTGTCGCATTTTGTGAAAACGGAAATTTTCCAAGCCTTGAAAATTTGAATGTTTCGAACAGAGCAGATTTAAATAAAGGCAATTATATGAACAGAATCGGGAAAAACGGTTTTAGAGCTTTGCTTGATGCAGAGGGGTTTCCAAAACTTGAAAGTTTGGATGTTTCTGAAAATTTGATAGATGAAAAAGCATTAGAGATTTTGGAGTTGGTAGCTTTACGTTACGGTCTTAAATATATTGGGCTCAGAGCCGGGCAACCCGATATTGAAACTTACAACAAATTGAAATATTTAATAGAAAAGGGCTGCAGTTTTGATTGTTAATAAAAATCTTTATTTATTACATTTATTATGATATCTGAAGAATTAATTGAAATTAAGGATTTTGGAGAAAAAGAAGCTTTAGCTTCGGAGTTTGCCTATAAAAGAGCTTGTGATCCGGATTATTTGAATTCCAGAGAACAAGATTTTGAGAATTTTGGTGATGAATATTTTAAAATAATTGAAATTATTGATGGAATTAGTTCTGATTGTTTGGATGGAATGCTGTCCGGCGATCCTGAAATAGATATTTTAACATTGGTCAGAAAGGTAAAAGGAGAAGTTATTGGCCTTACCGGGAGAGATAAAATTTTTAAAATTTCCTGTTTAAGAAAGTGGATGATGGATTTTTTTCAGAATAAGGAAGATGTTTATAATAATGGGAATAATATAAGGACTAAGAATCCCAGAAGGTTGTCTATTCAGAAACGAGTTAATTCAGAGCTGATGGAATGCGCAGAATCGGTGAGGAAGAAGGAGGGAAAATTATCAGATATAATTGATATTTTAAAAAGAAAAAGAACTTTTATTAATGGATGTCATATTGCGACTGTAATGCATAGGGTTGATCTTCAGGCGATTGATCAGGAGGCTTCGGCTTTTTTGTATGAGCTTAATGAGATTTTAAAGAATCGCATGATTATTTTTTCGGTTTGGGAGGCTTGTCAATGTGTTATGGCTTTGAAGGATATGGACAGTGCGACACTACCTGATGATTTTATCAGTAATGTTATGAAAGGACAGAAGGGGGAATATAATAACGTCAGATATAGAAGGCTGTTAGTGTTTTGTTTAACGGGCTTAAGAAATCTTTCAGCCAACCAGGTTCCAAGAGAGTTTTTGGAAATGATTGCTGCAGAGATAAACGGGCAATATCGTTTTAATGAGGAGGAAATTGGTATTGGTGTTTTCTCTTTGAGGAATATGATAGATGAGAATGTACCAAGGGAGTTATTTGAGGGATTTATTCGGTCTTTTGATCCTGAAAACATGAGTTTTAATAATTCTTTTATCGGGCGTTGTCTTTATGGATTACAAGGGCTTAGTAACGAGTCTGTGCCGGAAGAATTTTTTGAAGCATTTTCTTCAAATATTGATGAGTATATCTTAAATTTGTCGGGAATGACGTTAATAAATTCTTTGTGGGGATTGGCTAATTTTAGCAATATTTCAGGGGCAAAGGTTATAATTGAAAAGTTTTTTGAAAAAATTGAATATTTATTGGAGATGGGTATATCTGATCTGATTTATATTCCTTATATTGTTCAGGTTTATAGACTTTACGGAAAATTTCTTCCTCTGAAATTGAGTAATTTATATCAATCTGTGATTAGAATCAACCCGGATCCCAGTGAAAGTTATTATGAAGAGATTGTTTCAGAAGTTGTTTTGAATAATTTTCCTTCAGTTAGTATTAATAAATTTTTGGATGGTTTTGAAATGGACTTTTTTGATAGTAATAAACGAATTAATCTGGAAATTGATGGTAGGCAACATGCAAAAGAACCTTTAAAAGATGAAATTCGAGATAAATTTTTGCGATTACACCACGGAATTAAAGTTGTAAGAATAAATGTTCCTTCAAACTCTTTAAAAAGAAGAGTTTTTCAATTATTTAAATAAATTATGAAATTAAAAGAATTAAAGAAGGTAGAGGAATTTTATACGCGGACTCTTGAGGAGGAATTTTTGGGCTTGCTGAATGAGCTTGAAAAGTGATTAATTTGAAATAAATATTTTAACTTAAATAATATGAGATTACGAATGAATGAAGGGGGAATTGAGGGGGAATCGCAAAGGCAGTTAGAGAGGGATGAATTTGCCGGTCATGTTTTTGATTTAATGAGAGGAAGTGATGTTGTTCCTTTTACTGAGGGGATTAGGGATGCTTTACCAAAGACTTGTTTATCTATTAATAGGGCTTGGGCTGATCAGTTTGGTTTGTTGTGGATAGATTCAGAGCTTATTGAGCGATTAAGGTCTCAAGGTTTTAACTACGAAGATTTGGGGCTTTAGTTTTATTATTTAATTTATAAAAATGAAAGAACGAAATTATTATGGGGAAGTTAGGGAGCAAATAGATGAATTGCGGGAATTATCACAGGAAGCTGAATTGTTAGTTACTCTTGTTCAAGATGATAATGCTGAAATTTTAGATTGCCTGCATGAATTTTCAAGTAAACTTTTAAAATGGATGGCTGCTTTACAATTAACCATGGGTGATATGTCTGAGGAGATAAGCGGTGAATTGGATGTGTATAATATTGAGGAAAATAATTCATGTTCAATTTCTTTGTTTTCTATTGAGGAGCTTGAGGTTGTTATTTCAAATGCTGAGAATATTGATGAACGAGGTAGAAGGATGATTGTATTGAGGGATGAGGAGGAGATTTTTGATCAGTTTAGAACTGAATGCCCATTGTATTATGCTTCCGATATAGAAGTGAGTGAGCCAATTTGTTTTAGAGTGGGGAAAAGTGAGAGGCTGGTGCGAACAAGTGGAGTTGTTAAGAGAATTATTAGAGATGAGGGAGCAATTCATGTTGTTACTACTTGTGATAATGTTTTTAAAATTCAGGAAGGAATGATTTTTGCTTCGGGAGAGGAAAATAATTGGTATTTGGATAGGACGTTTTAGAGGTAAAGAAAAAAGCGCGGCCCCACTTTTCTATTTTTGTTTTTCTATTCTTATGTTTCGATATCGTAACCGGCATCGACCCATGCAGAGTAGTTCCCCTCCAGTCTGTAAACGTTTGTGAATCCGGCATCAACCAGTTTTTGTGCTCCCAGTCTTGATGGCTCTTCACCGTGACAATAAACAAGATACATAGCTTCTGTATCGAGAGTTGGAATTGTATCATCAAGAGTACCATCTCCAACAGGGTAATTTACAGCTCCAGGAACGTGTCCATCCGCATAATGAGGAGACACATCAACAACTATCAGTTCCGGCGTAGTGTCAATCAGATCTTTAGCTTCACTAGCTGTAAGATCAGTATAGTCGTATTCCATAACTTCTTCTTCAACTACTTCTTCCTCCATTGTATCATCTTCTTCAGCCATGCCCATTTTGTCCATCATATACATGTCGTATCTGTACATGATTGTTGCAAGTTGCGCACGTGTTACATTTCCTTCAGGTACGAAGTTTCCGTCAATACCTGTAATCAGACCGGCTTCGCCAGCCCAGTTTGCCGCATCTTCATACCAAGAACCTTCTTCCACATCAGGGAAAAGCATTTCAGATACAGCGTATGCTGCAGTGTTAAGAATAAATATCGCGAAAATCGCAACACCTACCTTTACCGCCTTCTTCATTTTCATAAAAAGAGGGGTTAAATGATTATTAAAAAATCTTTTCCAATTTAGAAGATTTTAATGTTTTGGTCAAATTTTTATGTGTTCACAGAGTATAAGGTTTTGTGTTAATTTGATCTCTAAAAGTAAAATATAATTTATGAAAAATGACATTAAATAATAAGTCAAAACAACAGAATTGGCCTAGTTTTGATGAAACTGAATTATCTTTAGAGTTTTTTAGAGGATTAAATTCTCGAGAAAAAGATATTGTTTTGACTAATGCTGCAAAAGTTCACGAAGAACAATTAGCTAAATTTTTTGCCGTTACCAGTGCTAACTGGGTGGTTATTGCCGGTTGTACAATAGTTGCCATGGGTAGTGATAAGATGAAATTGAATGAAGAAGATATTTCTGGAATTGAGGAACAAGCCGGGTCTATTTGTTTTGTTTATACACGTCCGGAGGGGCAAGAGGGAGATTTTTTATTGGCTGAGGAAAGAGAAGGGGTTAATATGAAGCTAAGGGAAAATTCGGAATTGTAGTTAATAATTAAACATCTTTAATCAAACAATATGAAATCTTTAAAAGGTCCGCGTTATAAACCGGAAAAAGATGAATGGTGGGGAAGGGGCGAAACTAAAGAAGTTAGAGCTCCGGGGGAGGAAGTGAGTAATGTTATGGAGATCATGGATTTTTGTGCAGAAATTCATTTTATGCGCGGAATGAATCTTCAAAATATTAATAAACGGGCAGAGGTGAATAGAATTGTGGCAGACACTGTTTTTGCTACTTTAGATGATGATTGGGTGATTGTTCAAGGTTCAAACGTTATTTGCAAGGGAAAGGACACTGACCCTGTTAGCGCAAAAGATAGGTTAATTGCTTTACAGAAAACTGCAGGATTTAATGATATTTGTTATTTGTTTAGAAAATAAATTATGAAGGTCTCGTTGAGAAGTGTTTTGTAGACTTATTGCTTTTGACTTTTTGCGTGTTTTATGGTATGTTTAAAGGTAGTATTGCTTGATTAATATAAACATATATATTTTAATAAAAAAAACAAATGGTAAAAATAAAAAAAAATTGGCTTACGGTATCTGTTGTAGTTGTTTCGGTTTTGGTTCTGGTCTTAGGTTTAGCAGTAATTGTTGGGCCGGGATCGGATTTGTTTATGGGCTACACAAGATTAGTAAGTTATCAGACAAAAACTGTGGATTGTATTTCTGATGGAAACAGTCTGGAAGAATGTGCTGATAATCAGGGGATTGTTGCAAGAGATGTTACTTATTTGAATGAGAAGTATAACAATTGTCTTTCAACTTATGGAAAAGATGTAACCGCAGTATTAACTTGTTTTGATGAGGAAGTATTGAATTATACTCCTATAATTGAAGCAAATATTAAAGAAGAAGCTGTTTCGAATTTTGAAGCCGGAGTGGTTGCTTTATTACCGAAAGCGGATTTGCTTGATCTTAAAATAACCACAGCTGATTCAAAAGAAATTGCCTTTAATGAGGTAAAATCATTCAAAGTATTGCCTACTGATTCGGATTTATCATTTGTTCCCAAGGGAACAGTTGATTTAATGCTTTATTTTGCTGATGGAACATCAAAAAAAGTTATTAATGTTGTAGATTTAGTGGGGTTTGTTCATTATTAATCTTAAGAATTAGAATAATTATTGCCCCGGCCTAAATTTATGGTCGGGGTTTTTTAATTAAATAGAGTTGTTATGGTACATGTAAGGTCTTTTGTATAAAATAAATCAAAATTAGGTGATATTACACTGCTATATATACGGGAGATGCAAGACCTTTGTATAAAAATAAATCAATGGAAGAATGTCATGTAGAATTGAAAGACGAAGAGTCCGGTAGAGAAAAATAAACCGAGTATCGGTACTATCATGGGATAGCTTTTAACTCCTTTTACCTTTGGTGTTTTTCTTTTTATGATTATTAGAGATAGATTAATTAAGGAAAATACGATTAGAAGAATGTAATTAGTAGCTTTTGCCAGTGATTCAAGGTCAAAAAGCAAGGCGAGAGCCAAAATTATTCCGCTTGCAAAAATTGTTGACCAAATTGGGGTGCGCGTGCGCTTGTTTAATTTTCCGAAAATTTTGGGTGCCAGGTTTTTTCTTGCCATACCATAAAGCACTCTTGCATTCATAACAATTTGTACAAGTACTCCATTGATTATTGCGATTAATCCTATCGCACTTATTATATATGGATATGATGGATTCTTTTTTGCCAGGATATCTGCCAATGGGGCAGTGCTGCTATCTAATTCTTCGGGGGAAAGGCCTAAAATTCCAATTATTGATATGATGATATATAAAACAGTTAGTATCAGTAATGAACAAATTATGGCTCTTGGCATGTCTTTTTGAGGATTTTTGGATTCTTCTGCAACATTGACTACATCTTCAAATCCTATAAACGTGAAAAAAGCTAAAAATGCTCCCATAAAGATTCCTTTCCATACATTGGCATCTAAACTTGGTACAAATTCCATAGCCCGTTCCGGAAAATGTACTAAATTATCACCGGCTAAAAGAATTACTAAAAAAATACCAAGTAATTCGATAGAGGTGATTACTGTAATAGTCGCGGCGGATTGGGTTATTCCCCAAATGGCAACTCCTGAAAGGACAATTGTTACAATTGAAATAATGATCCAGGGGGCGATTTCAACAAAAACATGCACGTATCCCACGTATCCATTTAAAACTGTAGCCGTTGAAATAATTGCAGATACTACCAACATCCAACCGGATATTTTGGATAGCCAGTCTTTGTGAAACGCTTCATCAACATAATTCACTACGCCTCCGCTTTTGGGAATTCTTGCCGATAATTCGCTATAAGAAAATCCTGAAAAAATTGCTAAAATTGAAGCAACTAAAAAGGCAATAGGCGCCAAAGTTCCTGCTTCACCGATGATTTTTCCAAGTATAACGTAGATGCCTAATCCAAGGATTGTGCCAGTGCTGTAAAATAGTAAAAGTGGAAAATTTAGGCTTTTTTTGAGTTTTATTTGCGGCATGTTTTATATATAACAGATTTACGTCGGGCCTGCCAGTGGGCTATTTTTGTGAAAATTGATGAATAATTGTGTTTCACCGCTGTGTTCGTAAAACCGGCTTTAAGGCTATTTTTGTGAAAATTGATAAATAATTGTGTTTCACCGCTGTGTTCGTAAAACCGGCTTTAAGGCTATTTTTGTGAAAATTGATAAATAATTGTGTTAGATAATTTTTTTGTGATAAGTTTTAATCCAATTTTTTAATAATATGGAAATGAAATTATCAAATGGACCAAAATCGTACGAAAATGCGTCTTTGGGGGTGGCTACGGAAATGTTGATTGCAGAACTTGAGGCGGTGAAACCAGAAGTAAGGGAAAGCCAGACAATTATGTCACTAGGGGATTATGAGTCGGTTGATGATTTGCTTGAGGGGCTTAAGAAAAGGGAACCTGCGGCAATGGAGATTGTGGAGGCACGGATGCAATTGGAGAATTTGCAGGAGAAAAAGGGCAAAGAGGGCGTGCTTAAAGGCATGATAAGCTATGTTGGCAGGAAGATTGATGAAGTAATTTATGGGGCAGAGTATGAGGGGTAGGGGGAATTTTTGGTTGAAAATTGTATAGTCCGGGCAATTAAAATTATCCCGGGCTTTTTTGCTGTATGGTTTAGAGCTGTATATTAGCCTTGTTTTTACTGTAAATTTTGGCATAATTTGTGGGCGTTAGATAGTATGTTTATATTTTCTATCTTACCCCTTTTTTAGACACATAAAATTTTACAGTACCGTTGATTTTTCCCGATTTAACTGTTACATTTTTTTCTAATTTTTTAACTGTATATCATGGCTTTAAACGAAAAATCAGTGGAAGAATCAGAATTTGACTTGGGGCAGCTGGATCTGGATTATTATAAAGATTTATCCCAGAATGAACGAAGTGAGGTTTTTAAGCGGATTTACGAATTTCATGAACCAATTGTGAAAGAAACTTTCAAAAAATGGGATTTATCCTGGGTGGCAATTGTAGGAGATGAAGTGGTTGCTGTAGGAACTGAACAGGACACCCTATCGGATAGGCAAATTATTATTTTTGAGAACCAATATAATATGGTTTGTGTTATATATTATCGACCGGAGACATTTTTAGATGAAATGAGTGAAGAAGAAAAAGCACAACTTCGTGATGTAGATTATATAAATAAAGTCGTAAGGGCTCAGGTGAGCGAAGCGCGGGACAGTAAGGAGAGCGGTAATAATACGGATACACAAAAACCGATTGAATATTTAGTTAGATTGTTGGATGATGCTATGGAAAGATTTCAGACTGAAAATAACTAATTTCAAAATAATCCGTTATGCAAGTTATTTCTGTTAAGTCATTGGAGAAAATTTATGCGAATGGGGTTAGGGCTTTGGATTGCGTGGATTTTGAAATGAAAAAAGGGGATTTTTTAGGACTTTTGGGAGCAAATGGTGCAGGAAAAACAACCATGATAAGCATATTTACGGGAACAGTTAACAAAACAGCAGGTAGTGTAAATATTTTTGGAATTGATATTGATAAGGATCATAATAGTGCAAAGAAGAAGATTGGGGTTGTACCTCAAGAATTCAATTTTAATATTTTTGAAAAAGTGATTGATATTGTTGTGCAGCAAGCAGGATATTTTGGAATTCCGAGAAAAAAGGCTCTAAAAAATGCTGAAAAACTTTTAAAGGATTTGGGACTTTGGTCAAAGAGAAACAATCCTGCAAAAGAACTTTCTGGGGGGATGAAAAGGAGATTGATGATTGTTCGTGCTCTTGTCCATGATCCCAAATTATTAATTTTGGATGAACCTACTGCCGGAGTTGATGTAGAGCTTAGACACAGTATGTGGGAATATTTAAAAAAATTAAATGAATCAGGAGTAACAATACTTTTAACAAGTCATTATCTGGAAGAGATTGAAGAACTTTGCAATGATGTAGTAATGATTAAAAAGGGCAAAATTGTTATTAAGGATACTGTTTCACATGTCCTTAAATCTATAGATGAAGTGACTTATGTGATTGATGTGGATAAGGTTAAAAAAACTTTTGTTGCTCATAATTTTGTATATAAGATTATTGATGAGAATACTTTGGAGGTTAGAATAACTCAAAAACATACTTTAAATGAATTTTTACGAATACTGGATCGTAATGGAATGATGATTTCAAATTTACGCCCCAAAAGTAATCGCCTTGAACAGTTATTTTTAAATATTTTAAATGCTTAGTTGGATATCTTATAAAACCATTGCCAGAAAAGAAATTGTAAGATTTTTGAGAATCTGGCGTCAGACTTTGTTGCCGCCTGTGATTACACAAACGCTTTATTTTGTGATTTTTGGAGCATTTATAGGTTCACAGGTGCGTGATATAAATGGTGTCTCTTATATGGCTTTTTTGGTACCCGGTTTAGTAATGATGGCTGTTATTAATAATTCTTTTGCTAATGTGGTTTCATCATTTTTTGGTTCAAAGTTTCAAAAAAATTACGAGGAATTGATGGTTTCTCCGACACCAAACCGGATTGTAGTAGCTGGTTATATAAGCGGGGGAGTATTTAGAGGACTTTTGGTTGGTTTTATTGTTTTTTTGGTCTCTATATTTTTCACACAAATTGAAATTTATAATTTACCGATTGTATTTTTGTTTGTGCTTCTTACTTCAATTTTGTTTTCTTTAGCCGGTTTTATTAACGCAATTTTTTCAAAAAAATTCGATGATATAAGTATTTTTTCGAATTTTGTGCTTATCCCTTTAACCTATTTTGGGGGAGTTTTCTATTCCATAAAATCTTTGCCGGATTTTTGGCAAATGGCTTCCAGGCTCAACCCGATACTTTATATGATTGATGGATTTAGGTACGGATTTCATGGTTTTAACGATGTTTCTTTGCAAATAAGCTTGTTGGTCATTATTTTTTTAACGGCTTTTCTTTTGTTGTTTGCTCTTTATTTAATGAAAAAAGGAATTGGTTTGAAAGCTTGATGTTTTTAGAAATTTGTTGACGTGAAAATTGCGGGAGCTGTCAAAGCTGCTTCGATACTAAAGCGCTTGATGTGAAAATTGCTGAAGAGATCTAAACCATTTTTTCCAATGATGAGACAATTAAAGTGTTCATTTTAGATGATCTTAAGTTATGTCTTAAGGGTGGGGTTAGTCAATCAAACAGTGTTGTGTTCAGCTTAACTTTTTTCGGTAAAGTTATTGTCAGTATAGTGCTAATAAAAACAACAAGTAAAAAGGATGCGACTATGAAGATTGAGTTATTAATGATGTTAGAGTAAATGAATAACGGCACCCCAATTACAAATGATATTGCTATGCCTAAAAATACTCCTTTTTCGCTCAATCTTTTTTTGTATAAACTTAAAACTGTTGGAACCATCACACATGCTGCGATTGTATTGAAGATCCACCATAAGTGTTTGAGTCCGAATTCCGGAATGTAATGTGTAATATAAGCAATGACCAGGCCTATGATTCCTATTCCAACCATGGCTAACCGGGCTGATGTGATTTGTGATTTTTCGGAATTATTTTTACTAACATCGGTAATCCAGAGTGAACTTGTTGCCATTAGTCCGGAATCTAAGGTGGAACTTAAGCCCGAAAGCAACATTATAATAAAAAGAAGAATTGCCCATGATGGAAGTAGGGTTGTAACAGTTTGAATTCCGATCATGGAAGGGTCAATGCCCTGTGGCAAAGTTATTCCAAGATTAGGATTTACTGCCATGAATCCTAGAATGGATAAAGCAACCGGAACAATTCCAAAAATTAGGCTTCCGAAAATGAATGATTTTTTTAAATCTTTTTTCTTGATAGCAAATGAGCGCTGCCAATACTGTTGATCAGAAATAGAGCCCGCTAATAATCCAATTGCTGTAACAATTCCAAAAGAGAAGGCGACATCTGGATTAAAAATACTGTCTATATTCGAAGTTCCTTCCAAACCTGATTTAATTATTTCTATTCCGCCACCTGCTTATGATCCGCCGGTTTATGATCTACCTACATATACTCCACCTGCGTATACTGTTCCTAAAGATACAACTACTTATGAATCCGAGTCTACTCCTGTAGTTACAAAGCCTTCGTGTCCGCTAAATTCTACATATGATTCTGTGAATAAAGAGTGTGATTGTAAGGAAAGGTATGCTCCGTCTTTGAGTAAAACTAAGTGTATAAAGATTCCGGAACATGCGCATGAGGTTGATAGTGATACGGATGTTTGGCTTTGTGATGATGGTTATGAGGAGGCAGGGAATAGTTGTGTGGAGATTGTTGAGGAGGAGGTTAGTTATGGGGTGGATGATGGAAGTGGGGAGATGGAGAAGATTTCAGTTGAGAGGAGTGTGGAGAGTGAGGGGGAGGAAGTTGATGTGGGTGAGGAAGTTGGTGAGGAGGTGGTGGGTGATAAAGAGAATGACGCAGATAAAGATGCCGGGAAAGGATTTTTGGCGGTTTTGGGGTTATTGGGATTTTCTTATGGGTTGTTGAAGTGGGAGAAGAGGAAGGGGAGGTAGGGGGTTGAGAATCTTTACTGTACTTAGTAAAGATAATTCAATATAATTTTTATAGTTTTTATCAATCGAAAATATGTTTGATTTATTACTTGAATATAAATTTGTTATCGGCTTTATTGTGATAATTTGTGTTGGTGGGGGGGGTATTTTTTTGATTATGCTTATAGGGAAGGGTTTAAGGCAGGAAGAAAAGATCATGCTTATGAATTAAAAGTTGCAAAAAAAGAATAAAGAGATTGCTGAAAATCAGGTTAGAATGTTAGAAAATGAAGATGTTTAAAATTTTTGTTTTTTAATCTTAAATAGTTAAAATAAATTTGTTGATATTGATGACGTTAAAAATAAAGAGATAGAAAGATAAAAAAATGGTGAAATAACACCTGTACAAAAAAAATCATTTACGAGAAATGTCTTGATAATAATTGTTGTTGTTTTTGTTGTATTTTTTAGCGTTTATTATCTTATTTTTTATTTGCTAACATTTTAAAACCTAGTCGAAAGGGGGGTGGAGGAGATGGGGAATTTGTTGGAGTGAAAATTTTGATATTTTTTTAATTGGTATCTATACTTTAGTTAACTTAATAAAAAGACATTAACATGGGACAAATATATAATATTTATTGTGACGAGAGTTGTCATTTGGAAAATAGTAAAGATAACTCAATGGTTTTAGGCGGAATATGGTGTTTAGCCGATAAATATCACGACATATCAAAGAGAATTTTGGAAATAAAATCAAAATATAAAATTGCACCTGACTTTGAAATTAAATGGACCAAGGTCTCTCCAGCTAAAAAAAATTTTTATTTAGAGCTAATTGATTATTTTTTTGATGATGATGATATTCATTTTCGATGTGTTGTTGTTCCTGATAAATCAAAATTAGATCATGAAAAATTTGATCAGACGCATGACCAATTTTATTACAAATTGTATTTTGATATGTTGAAAAACATTTTAACACCAAATGAACAATACCGTATTTATATTGATATTAAAGATACAAGAGGGGCAATGAAAGTTAAAAAATTACAAGAGGTATTATGTAATAATATGTATGATTTCGATAGAAAAATAGTACAAAGATTTCAACAGGTCCGTTCTCATGAAGTAACAATAATGCAAGTAACCGATCTATTAATTGGTGCTGTATCTTATCTATTCAGAGCTTTACAAACTAATTCAGCTAAAAAAGAACTTGTTGAAAGAATTAAAGAAAGATCCGGTTATTCACTTTATAAATCAACTCTTCTTAAAGAAGAAAAATTTAATCTTTTAGTTTGGGAACCGTCTTAATAATTTTATACTACTTTATACTCTTATGCTAAATTTACCTAATTTGATTAAACTTGAAGATTTTGGTGGAAATTGGGGAAAATATATTGATGCTGTTTACATGGTTTTTAAGGTTGATTTTTTAGATAAAAACCCAACCTTAAATGGAAAAAGAATCATTTTATGTAATAAAGATTTATATAGAGGTAAAGAAAACACATTTTGGCATATAACCTCAGCTGGAAAAGAGGAAGAAGAGCGAATTCCCGATTTTTCAAAATGTGAAAGAATTAGGTGGATTGATTATTATATTAATGAAGCCAATAATGATAATGAGTCTATTGTAATATGGGAAGAGGATAGAAAAGTTAAGATTTCTAATGATCAATGGGATTACGTTATTATTTTAATACCAACAAGAAACTGCTATTTGTTATTAACTGCATATCCTGTTGAAAGGGAACACCGTAGATTAAAAATTAAAAAATCTTACTTACGCTCAAAATCCGCCTAGTAATAGACGGATTTCGTACTCCTTCTACGCATGGTAGATGAGCTATCTTAATGTTACGGTTTTAGTATTATATTGTCAATATGATTCGTCGGTTATTTGCTTAATAGTGCGCTTTTGTGAGATTAAAATTAATTCATCAGTATGAGCAATACAAGACTAAGTACTATACAAATATAGTTGAGTGCTAACTCTTAAATAGAGTTGAAAGTGTTTTTGATTAATTGAATAAAAATTTTTTTTGAAGTATAGATAGGTATATAATTTATATTTATGATTTATGGAAAAAGGACCACAGCTAATTTTTTTAGGTGTTTGTGATAAATTTAAAGAAACTTTACTTGCAAGTGGAAGATTGGAAGATGGAAAAACTTTTCCAATTACAATGACCAATCTTTTGGGTTTACGTTATTTTTATATTTCTTATGTCTATCCCTTACCAATCGATTTTTTTTATTTTGTATTTGCTATAGATATTGCAGATGACTTTGATCAGACATATAAAATTAACATTATTGAAGAGGAGTCGATGCAAGAGGCCGGACATATGGAATTAAATATTTAAACGGGATCATATGGATTACAAAAAGGACAGAAGCCCCAAAATTATAAAATTATGGGGGTAAAATTAAATGAAAATAATGGCGTAATTTTTAAAAAACCAGCTACTTATCTTATTTCATTGGAGAAAGAAAAAGGTAGTACCTTATTAGGTAAAATTCAAATGGAGTATCAACTTTTACCAGAATATACAGATAAGGATCTTAATTTTATTAAAAATGATCCCATGGCTATGAAAAATGTTAGATTTACTATAGCCTGCAATAAATGTGATGATTTTATAAAACCTTACGTAGGGCTAAAAAAGGATGATGAATTAGCTAAAAAAGACCAACTGATTTGGTATAAAGATGTTCCAGATCAATTTATTTGTGGTTGTGGAAAAACAATTGTTGATCTTAAATATATTAAACAAAATTTTCATGCCTTATTAGGAAGGAGGGGCTTAATTTTTCAAAATAATGGTTCATTTGAGATGGACTTTAATAAATCAGCATTTATTCAGGTTATTACAGATTTTAAAAAGTTAGTTGAAGATGAAACAAAGGCTCCTACTGGTGAAGCAACGTTACAAGACTTTATTGAAAAGAATCCTATAGTTTTAAGTTGTTTTTCCCCAGAATTGATAGAGCCGAAGGCCCCAATTGGTTCAAAATATGAAACAGATTTTGCATTAATTAATCAGAAAAAAGAATTGATATTGATAGAAATTGAAAAACCTTCAACAAAATTGTTTAAAGCAAAAGGAGGAAGGCATAGTGAAGTTGGGGTAGCTTTTGATCAAGTTGAAGATTGGTTGAAAGAATGTCGTGAAGATAAATTAGGAGTCATTAGAAATTTAAAGATGGAAGGTGTAAAAAATGATGATATTTGTGAAATTAGAGGTGTTATTATTGCCGGAAGAACTAAAGAAGAAGATATGGAATATATGGGAAAATTATTGAATGGTCATAAGCATATAGACTTTTTTACTTATGACCATTTAATTGAGCAATTAATAGCAATATCTAGATCTTTAAGAGATCTTTAAATCAATTTATGCGAACTGGGATGATTGTTGTAATTCATCTGTTATTAATAAGAGATTATATTGAAAAAAAGTAGATTTTTTTCAATGCTAATATTGCGTTCAATAGGGATTTGCTGAAAAAGCTTGAGATTTTTGCAACCTTCTAATTAGGTATAGCGTTCAATTGGGTCCGCTAAAATTTCGTTGTAATTTGCGGACGCTTTAAGCTGCAAATTACTCGAAATTTTGCCTGCGCCTCCGATCAAGTCTCTTTGGAGCTCGCTTGATCTGCGGCTTCGGATCGCAAATCTCGCTACTACCCTGGAGCTGCGGATGAGATTTGAACTCACGACCCCTTCCTTACCATGTAGATACTGTAGGGGGTGTGCGGGGTTTTTATTTACTTTAAGCCGAGTTGTTATGAGCGTGCCGGTAGGTGTGCTGAGGGTGTGGTGAGGCACATCCGGAGTGAAATTTAAGTTGAGTATATCTTCAAAGAAATTAAAATAAAAGTTTAATTTTTAAATCGTTATTTTAGCTTATTTATAATTGTTTTTAGAGATTTTTCGTAACCTTTAATATTTGATGGGTATCTTTTTGATTCGATCCATTTAATTTTTTTAAAATTTAAACCTTTTCCTTTATATTCAATATTTTGATTTATGTCAGCTGCATCAATATGAGATATTATCCCCGTAGGAATTATGGATGGACCAATTTTAAACTCACGTGAGGCATATAATGGGAAATTTTTATCAAAATTGCATGGGTCAAAAATGAAAAGAAAAATTTTATAATCATATTCTTTTCTTCTTTTAAATTTGAATTCTCCTAACTCTGCATAATGTGAAAGCAAATGCATTGAATGATCTCCTACTCCTATGTCTTCTAAATCAATTTTTCTTAATTTTGCTTTTTTATCTATGATAGAAAATTTCTTAAAAAATAGATTCTTTTTTTCATCAAAAATTAACACCAAATATTTGTAACCTATTAAGGGGAAAGTTGTTGATATGCTAATTATTTTGGGAAGATTTTTTATACTTGTTTTGCTTCTAACATCAGGAATCCCGATAGACAGTTGGAAGTTAGCGCAATTTATTAGGTCTTCTTGATTAAAGCCTTGTTTATTAAGTAAATAATCCCAATCAGAAAATTTTGATGGATGCGGGATATAATAATGATAAGAGTAAATAGATATAAATATTAGTGCAGTAATTGTGGCAAGCATTATTAATGAAGTACTATTAAGATTATTGATACTGAAATTTGCTGAAAATAGGAAAATCATGAACAAACCTATATCAATAATAATTATCCCTAAATAAGAAAGTGTTATTAGTTTTTGAATATCTTCGTATTCAGATTTATATTTTAAGATTAATTGATTATATTTTCGTATTCTTAGGACCTGTTTATTTTTTTGTTCTAAGTCTGTTGCGGAGGTTGTTCTTGGCAAGTAAAAGGCAAATAATTTATTCTTTAACTCTCTAATAGTTTTTAGTTGTGGTACTACATAAATTGCAAAAAAATATGAATTAATAATGTAAAGAGCTAGGTTAATGTAAGGTTCAAAATTATCCATTGTATTTATTAAAACAATTAGTAATCTACTTTAATAAAAATGTCATAGCAATTTAAACAACAAAAAATAGGACTATATTCGAGTTTCATTATCATTTTCAGATAGATATAATAAGGGTGATTTATTAAAAAATTGTCGTGGCATCAATTTTTAAACAAAAAAAATTAAAAGAAGAACTTGAGAAATTTGAAATTCTGGAATTTGAGCAAAAGTTAGAAATAGTCAAAAAATGGCATAAGGCTTATGAAGATGGAAGTTTGCAAAAAAAGAGTGAGAAAGAGGTTGAACAAGAGTTTATTCAGAGCTTTTTTGTGGATATTTTAGGATATACTCGATTCCCAGAAAATCCACATACAATTATTCCACAGGGAAAAGTTCAAAAGGCTGGAGGTCAAAAACCTGATGCAATTTTGGGGTGTTTTGAGGAAGATAAGAAAATAAAAAGAGTTAGTGCGGTTTGTGAGATTAAAGATGCAAATACACCTTTAGATAAATCACAACAGAGAGCTGGGAGTATGACTCCGGTCCAGCAAGCTTTTAAATATAAATATCAATATGATCGGTGTGATTTTGTGATTGCTACTAACTTTTTTGAAATCCGTCTTTTACAAGATACGGAATTGCATTATGAGAAATGGACATTAAAAACACTTGTAGATGAAAAAAATGACTATTTTGACTTTAAAAAGTTTTACTATTTACTCTGTGAGAAAAATTTTGTGGCAAAGACGGGACAAAGTAGAACAGAAAAACTTCTATCGGAAATTCGGATTGAGGAAGAAGCAATTACCAAAAAGTTTTATGGTGAATACAAGAGTTTAAGATTAAGTTTGATTGGAAATATTTTGGCTAATAATGAGGAATTCTTAGGAGAGAATGCCTTGGATATTGCGATTGAAAAAGCTCAAAAGATTATTGATAGGATTGTTTTTGTATGTTTTTGTGAGGACCTTGATTTGCTGCCTCAGCATAAATTGAAGGAAGTAGTCAATCATACTGAGAAAGTTGGTTTAGCTTTGCCGATTTGGGATATTATGAAAGGATTCTTTAATGCTATTGATAGAGGTAGTGAAAAATTAGAGATTCCGCATGGTTTCAATGGTGAGTTATTTAAACAAGATCCTTTATTAGAAGGACTTAGAATTGATGATGAACTTTGTAAGAGGTTTGTAGATTTAGGAAAATATGATTTTAGCGAAGATTTGACTGTAAATATTTTAGGACATATCTTTGAGCAATCAATAAGCGATATTGAAGATTTGAAGGCTTTGGATGATGTTGAAGAGCTTACAAAGAAGAAGTCAAAAAGGAAGAAGGAAGGCATTTTCTACACTCCCGAGTATATTGTTGATTATATTGTAAAAAATTCAGTTGGGACTTGGCTTAAGGAAAGAGAAAAGGAATTATTAAAAAAACATGGGGTTAAGGAAGGTATTGAAGATAAAAATTATAAGAAAAGATATCAAGCGGCTTATGAGGAATATCAAGGAGTTTTACAAAATATTAAAGTGTTAGATCCGGCCTGTGGTAGTGGTGCTTTTTTGGTGAAAGTATTTGATTATTTATTAGAAGAGAATAAAAGAGTGGGAGAGATTTTAGGAAATATATTTAGTGATGAAGGTTATATTAAAGACATTTTGCAGAATAATATTTATGGTGTGGATTTAAATGAAGAGAGCGTGGAGATAACAAAATTATCTTTATGGTTAAAGACCGCAGAGAAAGGGAAAAAATTAACAACTTTAAAAGAAAATATAAAATGTGGAAATAGCTTAATAGATGATGTGGAAGTCGCTGGGGATAAAGCTTTTATATGGGAAAAGGAATTTAAAGAGATTATGGAAGCAGGGGGATTTGATGTGATTGTGGGAAATCCTCCATATGTAAGACAAGAACTGTTGAATTCAAAAATTAAAGAATTTTTAAATGTTAAGTATGATAATGTTGGCTCTTTTACTGCGGATCTTTATGTTTATTTTTTTGGGCTTTCATTGAGATTGCTTAATAGTAAAGGATTTTTAGGTTTTATTGCTCCAAATAAATGGATGGAAAGAAAATACGGATTTAACATGAGATGTTATATAAAAAATTATAATATTATTTATATAGTTAATTATGGAGAATTAAAGATTTTTGAGGATGCGAGTACTGAACCTGCAATATATATAATTAAAAATATCGAATCTCAAGATGATATCAACTATTCAAGATTAGAAAATTTAGCTTTAGCGCAAGCTACAGCCAATTATCATTATGAAAAATATAAAAAATTTAATTTAGATGATAAAATATGGAGGTTTATTCCAAAAGAAAATCAAGTAATTTTAAATAAATTTCTAAAGAGCAATAAAAAAATATCTACTATTGGTGATTATACAAAGGGTGGTATCAAATATGGGATAAAAACTGGTTATAATACTGCTTTTATTATTAAAGAAGAGCAAAAAGAACTTTTGATTGAAAATGATATAAAATCTTCTGAAATAATTAAACCTATGGTGGAAGGGGATGATTTTTCTGACTGGCATTTAATAAAGCAGGATAAATATATGCTTGCTACTGGATATGATCTTGATATTCCTTCAGTATATCCTGCCATCTATGAATATTTAAAAAGTTACGAAGAAAAATTAATCAATAGATATGATAAAGGAGTAAATTATTGGAATCTAAGAGCTTGTGACTATTATGACTTGTTAGAGAAACCTAAAATTATCTTTTATCACACTGCAAAGCATCATTCTTTTTATTATGATGAAGAGGGATTATATATAAGTGCAAATTGTTATTTTATTACAAATGTAGATAGATATTTGCAATGCTTTTTGAATTCGAAATTGTTTCAATTTGTTAAGAGGTATTTATTTCCGTCTTTTGGAGATCCAGAAAAAGGAGGACGTATGAGACTAGATGCAAATCAAATGAGAAAGGTTCCTATTGTTATTCCCGAAGCAAATCAAAAAGATGAATTTCATAAATTGGCAGAAAAAATTTCAAAATTTTCGACAGAAAGGCAGAGTGTTTTGGATAAGTTCGATAAGTTATTAAAACAAGAATATAGTTTTAAATTTAAGAGTTCTCACATTTACAACTGGGATAAATTTATAGAAGAATTTAAGAAACAAAAAATTAAATTATCTTTATCTCAAAAAGATGAATTACTTCAAATTTTTGAAAAATATCAAAAGGAAATATTTGATTTTGATAATAAGATTAAGGCCATCGAGGAACAAATAAATAATGAAGTATTTGATTTATATGACTTAACTGATGATGAGAGAAGAATCGTATTAAATTTTTAATTAATTATGTCCGAATATTACACACCAAAAAGAACCAGAAATTTATATGCCACTAAAAGTAAAGAACCTTTTAAATTAAGTCGGTCCAAAATAGATTTATTTGTTGAATGTCCTAAATGTTTTTATTTAGATAGAAAATTGGGAGTTGCAAGACCTCCTGGCTTTCCTTTTGCTCTTAATAGTGCTGTAGATGCTTTGTTAAAACAAGAGTTTGATATTCACAGACTTAAAGGGACAAAACATCCTTTGATTAAAAAATATGGTATTGATGCTATTCCAATTTCACATGTTGAACTTGATAATTGGAGAAATAATTTTAAAGGCGTGCAATATCTTCACAAATCCACAAATTTACTCATTTTTGGAGCTATAGACGATCTTTGGCAGAATTCAAAGGGTGAGTTCATTGTTGTAGATTACAAGGCTACAGCGAAAGCTGAAGATATCACGGTGCTTGATAAAAGTTGGCATGAGGGTTATAAGAGGCAAATGGAAGTTTACCAATGGCTATTGAGAAAAAATGGATACAAGGTCTCTGACATCGGTTATTTTGTTTATTGTAATGGGAAAGCGGACCGAAAGGCTTTTGATGGAAAACTTGAATTTGATGTTACCGTGATCCCTTATAAAGGTTCTGATAAATGGGTGCCGAAAAAAATTAAAGAAACTTATAAGTGTTTGAATTCTTCAAAGATTCCAAAAGCTTCTGAGGATTGTGATTATTGTAATTATAGAGATGCTGTTTCAAGTGTACTTTAATCTAAAATTACAATAGTTTTTGAGGCTTATAAAAAAGAGTCCCTTAAGCGAAAATTTGAGTTTTTCGTCTATATAAAAAAGGGGCAAAAAAATAGTATTTTCGGGTATATAAAAAGAGATTATTTTTTAATAAATATTTTATAGATGATATAATCATTGCCTTAATAATTTATTATGAAAAGTTCTTTTACGATAAAAGTTTCTAAGCCATTATCGGAGGGAGAGGCAAAACCAGAAGCTATGGTGGGAGATGCTGAAGGTAATTGGAAACCTACGGACAAAATAATTTGGGCTAGAATGCATGTTGAAAATGACATTAAAGAATTGGAAGAAATTTTTAATCCGTATAAAGAATATTTTTCAACTGGTCGAATAAAAAATATTCGATATAAATTATATGCTTTAAGATATGAAAAAGAAGCTTATATAAAGGCTGAAGAAGAAAAAGAGCGTGAATATAAAAAAGGATTTCAACCGGGTTTAGGAATGGAATTTACAGAATCAAATTTGAGAGCTCTATATCGAGTAGAGTCTTTTCTTTTTCAAGCAAAAAGTACATTAGATATTATGTCTCTTATTTTAAAGGATAAAATCCAAAATTATACCTTTGAGGGGTTTGGAAAATCTTGTGACGAAAATAATGAGGAGCTTGCAGGTCAAAAGATTATAAAGGAATTAAAAAAAATAGATTCTGAACATGATTTTGAACCCTTGATAAAATTAATAAAGGACAATCAGTCTTGGCTTACTGAATTAGTAAAAGAAAGAGACAAGATTGCTCATAATACTTCTATTCAAGCTTTATGGTTTGTTGAGCTTACATATAAAGGGGGTGATTATCTTGAAATTGTTTATCCCCATATGCCCAACGATATTCGAATAAAAGAATATTTAGAATTAGTTGAAAGAAGGTTACATATTTTTGTGCAGAATTTTTTATCTTTGGTTTCAAAATTTTAAATAGTTTTTTCGGGTATATAAAAAGAGATTAATTTTTTGGAATAAAAATGTATTATTCGGCTATGGAAGATTTTTTGTTTTACCTGCAATTACTGATTAAATCAGTGCCTTCATTTAATGAGGGGGTCGAGGCTATTCGAAATAAATATAAATGCTACCCTTCGACCTCTATGCATGATAACAGGGCTGATTTAAGAGATGTCCGGAAATTAATGGAAGAACATTTTATTCCGGATAAGGAAAAATATTTGGACCTCGTTTGTAAATTTATATACACAAATACCTTTTCCAATAAATATCTCGTTAGAGACTGTTTAAATGCCTCTGAGGAGCATCCCAGAGAGTTGGTCGTTACACGCCCGGCTATAACAATACATATTTTTGAAAAGATGAATGAGGAGGAATGGAGGGATATTTGGAGTAAATATATAAAAGAGGGGCATTTAGAAATTAATTATGGAGATCATATCGAAGGACCGGCGTGGTTAGAAAAAGAAGATAAAAGGGAATACTTGAATAAAATGTCTATTGAAGCTTTAAAGCGTCCTCATAGTGATATTAAGAAACAATTAAATTTTCGTTTGGCTTTTAAACTTTTTGGGCTTCGTAAGAATCGAGTTGAAATTTCTGAAATTTTAGATAAAATGGCATCGATAAAGGAAGAATGTGGAATTAGTAAGAAGAGAATATTTACAAAAGAAGAGGTTAATCAAATGATTTCCGACTTCGCAAAAGAGTTAGAAAAGCTTTAGTCTAGAGCACGATAAATCCCCGCGAACTTTACTCTGAGGATTTTTTTATAATGTTGATTTACCATCGGGTTGCTTTTGTAATTAAAGAAAACATCCCGTGATAGATGAATCAAACAAATTGTGGAAATTACTGCCGGATTCGGAAATTAAATCTTTCAAATCCAAAGTACCCCCAAACCAAAAACCATTATGGTTTTACTGGAATGAATTTGTCCATAAATATTTAAGAACCGGTAAAAGTGAAATAACGGTTAGTAATGTTCGTGATGCATTAAGGTTTATAATCCGGAATGTGAGTCTGTATTCTATTGAACAGGTTAATGATCACCGGACTTTGGAAGATTTTTTGCATAAGGTAAAAGACAAGAGGGGGCTTAATCCAACGACATTTAATACTTATTTGAAAAATCTAAATACATTTTTTATTTGGCTTCACAGACAGGATTATATTGCTGATAACAATATTTTGAAGGTTCAAAAATGCAAACAGACCGAGAACGAACAATATATATTATCCGAGACTCAGGTTAAACAGATTGTCTCTCATATTCATGACCGGAGACAAACACGTTTATTGAGATTCAGAAATATTTTTTTTATTGATTTGCTTAGGTTTACCGGGGCAAGGCCTTGTGAGATACAGGAAATTCAATGTAAGGATATAAGAGGTGAAAAAGGGACATACGTCTTAGTGATTCATGGGAAAAAGCAGAAAGGAAAACCACGGTATTATAGATTCCCTTCGTGGCTTAGGGATTCTTATGAGAATTATGTTTCTTACCGGTCCCGTGTCCGTGATAACGAGTCTTATTTGTTCATTTCTTCGTCAACACAGGGGCGGTGGACTTCTAAGGGGATGAAATGCCTCTTTAACAAACTGTCTGATGAATTGGGCTTTAGAGTAATTGCTTACGGTTTCAGGAGGTATGTGGCAACAAAGCTATATTTAGCTGAGGTCCCGATGACAGACATTCAACAATATTTAGGGCATACAAGGATTACTACGACTATAAGGTATGTTGAGAGGACATGTGCTTTGACTAAGAAGGGGGCGGATGTGATGGGGAAGGCGTTAAATTAATTTATTCCTCTAAAGAACGGATATAATTCTTTAATTTCATTTGAAAGCCCAAACTTATTGAAAGTTGTCATGGCTATTCTCAAAATATGAGGGTGCTCTTCTAAATTTTCATAAATATCTAATTTTAATCTTTGAAGTCTTTCTCTTTTATTTAATATTTTTGAGAAATATAAAATTATTAAATTTTCAAGATTGTTTATATCTGTGATATTTATATTATTAAGTTCGGATTCTATTTCTATATGATTTTTTATTGATAAATAAGTAAATACTAGACTATTAGGGAATAATTCATCTTGGATTTTTGATATTTGTAAATTTTGAATAAACTTATTAAGAGTTTTTTGTCCAAATATTTTTTTAAAAAAATTTTGAAATCCAGTTCCCCATAATATTTCATTTGATTTAATTCTACATAAATCTGAAGTCTGATATGTAATTAGTGAAGAATTAAATAAATTTTTTGGTGAATAAATAATTAATAATAAATTCATTATTTTTAAACACTTAATATGAAAAACTAAAATTTTTTTTACTTTCAGAATTTCTCGAATAATAAAGTCGTTTTGTAATAAAGTCTCAGAGCATAATGCCCCTTGCTTATGGGTATATTTTGATAAGTTATGATACATTTCTCCAATAAAGTTTTTAGAAATAATCGAATCATTATTTGCAAAGTCTGTATTATAGAGCTGAATTGTATTTTTAAAATATTTTGCTTGATAATCTAAAATTGGTGTTAATGCCCCCTTAAAACTTATAGGGCAACTTCCGTTATCCCAACTTGTTAACTCACTATTTATATTATCTTTTTGAAATAGAAGACCAAAAATTTTTACTACTGTCTCCAAACAATTTCTCAATAAGCTTGCACTGGAATTAATTTTGAAATTTTTAAGAAGAAGTAATGAATTTTCGATTTCAGAATATGATTCAAGAAAATATTTTAATATTTGTGAATAATTGTTTTTATTCTCCTTTTTGATTACGCTTAGAGATAGATTAAAAGTTTTAAACCAATTTGATTCAATAAATTCTATTTGCTTGAAATCTTCATCTTCACATATTTTTGTAAATAAAATTCTAAAAATTATATCTAACTCTGGAAGATTTAATTTAACGTCTGTGTCATTTTGAATCATTAATTTATATACCTGTTGACTCTCTTTAATTTTATTTTCGACAATAGTTGGATCAGTAATCATGCCTTAATTTAACGAATGCATCTCAATCGATTTACTCAGTTGTTGATTTGAACAATAAAGGTAAATCGTGGTTGTGGTTATTCTACTATGTCCCATTATCTTAGATAAAGTATAAATGTCACAGCCCCCTTCGAGCATAAGGCGGGCGAATGCATGTCTTAAAATATGAGCGGAAAAATCTATTTCGGTCCTTTGTTTGATTTTATTTATAAGCTTCTTTATGCAACTCTCTGTTATTGGTTCATCTTTTTGAGCACCGGTGAAAAAGTGGATGCACGTTTTATTCATCCGGTCCCGTTCCTTCAAATATTCCTCCAATATTTGAGCAAGTTTGCAGTTTACGGGAACCAAGCGATCTTTACTCCATTTTGCCTGTGAGATGAATATTGTCCGGTTTTCCAACGAGACATCATTTAACTTTAGCTTTATGACCTCTTGCCTTCTCAGTCCGGCTAAGACCATAATTCCGATGATTGCACGATTCCGGTATCTTTCAATTTTAAAGTGATATCGCATATGATATGAGGTATCCAAAATCAGAGTTGCTTCGTCCTTTGATAAGGTTCGGGGGAGTTTGTGCTCTATGCGTGGTTTTTCAATCGATTCCAAATGATTCTCTTCAATGTGCTTTTCCCGAATAAGCCATTTGATAAAAGGATTTAAATGTTTATAGTGATCCCGAAATGTGGAAGCGGACCATTTCCTTTCAAGCCTTCCATTGTAAAACCATTTCTCCAAAAGATCCCTTGTTAGGTCCTGTGGATATTCGGCACCGGATTCTCTTAAGAATAATTTAAAAGTAGTTTGGTATGATTTGATTGTGTACTTTGAAAAGTTTCGGATAATCGTGCAAAACTGGAGATAGCGAAACATAAGGTCCTTTAACTTTGGGGTGTCCATAAATAAGTGATTAAGAAATAAATCTTTATCACTCCAAACGTGGAGCCACCAAGCAGAATTGAACTGCTGACCTCGCCCTTACCATGGGCGCGCTCTACCAACTGAGCTATGGTGGCTTAAAGTAATTTTTCAGGGCCACATCTCCGCAGGTGTGGCGTTTGTACTGATTTTCAATTGTTCGATTTCCTTATCTTCCAGAGCAGAGTCGGTTCTTTTTTCGAGGGTCGCATCCTTACCATGGAAGTGCTCTACCCCTGAGCTACCGCAGCCGGTATAAAAATTCGCATCGAATTTTACGGCATAGTTAGGGCTTTTTCAAGTTTTTGTGCAAAGTGTTTTTGTGCGGTATTTGGCTTAAAAAAAAGCGGAGAGCTCCTAGAAAGGATTCTCCGACTTTTATCTGCTTCTAGAATTATTTTATCTGATTAATCAAAATATGCAAGCTTTTCTATCCGGTTCTAAAAATACGCAGAGGTATTGACTTTGTGCAATTTTTCGCTAGTATTTGCTTACATTCTTAAATTTTGATATCTAAAAATAATTATGACAAAGGGAAAAAGTCAATGTTGTACATGGTTCTGCGGTCAATGTAATAAAGCCAATTATGTGACTTTCTACAATAGATCACGCAATGACGAAATTACAAAAGTATTAAAAAAATTCTGTCCCCAATGCCGAGCTCACTCTGAGCACAAAAGGAAAGACACCAAAAAAGGGTAAAAATTAACTTATTCATATGAAAAAGACACTATTTATTACGGTGTTTACAGTATTTTTTGCATTATTTGCCTCTGCCTGCTCGCTTGGTAAGGATAAGGCTGAAAATAAGCCCGCTGAAGCGCTTCTTCCACAAAATCCTTTAATGATTATGGCTGTGGATTACTCAAATAAAGACCAGCGCAAATTGCTGCATAATCTAATAAAAACTTTTCCTGAAACTAATATTAAGCAGGTTATTAGCGAGGAAATGGCTAAAAACTCTGAAACGCTGACTTATGAAAATTTAATCGCGCCTTATGTTTCGGATGATTGGAAGCTGCTTTTTGCAATGAAAATCCCTGAGAATGTAGAAAAGATCGATCAGGATGCTGAAATTTATGTTGCGGGAAAGTTTGAGAAGGCTGATGCTTTTGAGGGATCGATGAAAACGGCGCTTAATGATGAATATGGTGAGGCTATTTTGGAGGAAAAAAAGGGGGCTTTTACTTATTGGACCAATGCGGATGATGATCTTTATATTGGTCGTTATGGTGATGTTTTTTGGCTTACTAATTCCGAGGCGAATCGCGATAAGGCGGTTAAGCGCTTGACTGATGGCGGGGGCTTTGAGTTGAAAAAGGAATTGCCTGATAATCTTGCTTATATGTATGCAAATTATGGGGATTTAGTTGAGCTTATTAAGGCTATTGAAGAAATGGAGGAGAATTTTGAAATGGCTGATGTGGGGCTAATGAATGCTTATTTGACCGGTTTTGGTGAACTATATATGTATGTACAAGCTGAGGATAAGGGAATTCGAACGATTTCTGATTTTGAGGTGAAGGAAAGTAGTTTTTTTGATGAACTTTATGAGGGAAAGGATTTATCTTTAGTGTCAAAGGTGCCGGCGAATGGGACTATGATGTATTTTGAGGATGTGTCGTTTAAGCAGAGTGTGAGTATGTTTGGTATGAGTATGCAATCCGCTTATTTGGATGCGAGCAAGGAGCCGGAACTTAACGTTAGTGCCGAGGAAATTGCTGAAAAGTTTAATGAGGATTTTTACGAGCCTCTTCTTGAAACACTGGCTCAAAGTAGCAGCTTGAGCGCGGCTCAAATTGATGCAAAGTTGGATAGTCCGTTTGCTTTTGGTATTTATGATACGGGGCAATTGGTTCCGGGAGTTGTGTTTTATCTGGACGTGACTGATAGTGAGGGGCTTACTGAAATTGTTGATGATTTTGTAGATGGCGTGGTAAAGGGTATGGCTCAAAATTTGGGGGGATCGATGTTTAGTGCTGATTTAATTCAGAGGGATATTGCGGTTATTGACGGTACTCCTCTTAAAAAAATCTATATTGATTATTCTAAGTTGCCTGAGGGAACTTTGGATGATTTTTCTACGATGGTTGGTACGAATTTGTCTGCACAAAAAGTTGAACTTTATTATGGGCCAACCAATGATGATGTATTTGTAATTGCTTTCTATCCCGAATTTAATGATATTTATGGGGAAGATGTTTTGGAGGAGAATGCGGATTATAAGGCGGCAATTTCAAGTTTAAACGGCTTGGGGGCGAACCTGGTTTATCTTGATACAGCACCTATTTTAACTTATGCTGACACTTTATTTACTTTTAATGAGCAATTGAATGCTGTTACTGATGAGCAAAAGGAATCTTTCGAAAAGTTTAAAAGGTGGATGGGGAATATAGATTATGTAGTTAGCTCGAATAAATTTTTGGATGGCAAGCTTGAAGCTGAGATGTTTATGCGAATAGGGAAGTAATTAGGCAAAGCTTTTTAATTGATAAAGCGCCTCAGTTTTTGTATATTTTGTGTACGCATTTAGGCCCATAGTGTTAATGGTAGCACGTCGGTCTCCAAAACCGAAAGTAGGGGTTCAAATCCTCTTGGGCCTGCCAGAATGGAATTTTTCAAACGATTAATTTGGCTTTTTTAAGCCCTTTTTGTTCTGTGATCCTGGACCGGTCCAGGATTGTTTTATTGTCAAAATTTGAGTTTTTTGGGTTTCAGCTTTTGTGGAAGAAATGGTTAGGTATCAAC
>WJKE01000103.1 GCA_014729275.1 Candidatus Peregrinibacteria bacterium
TCTCTTACTTTCAATCTGACTTCATTCATATCTTTTCTCCAATTCTCACTAAAACCTCTAATTATTCGCTCCTCAAAAACTCCCCCGGAGCAGCTATCGCTGCTCTCCAGGCGGGGCCTGGAAAAACTGGGGTCTTTTTAGTTTTGCAGGGCTTGACAAAACAGCCCTGCGTTTTATCTCTTTCTTGATGGTCAAAATTCCCTTTTACACCCTTGTAAAAATGCCGTTTTTTTGCTAAAATATTAAGATAAATAAAAATAAAATAACTGAACAAAATACGATAAAAATGACTGAAAAAAAATACACAAAAAATAACTGAACAAAATATACAAAAAATGACTGAACAAAATACAAAAAAAATTTCAAAAGAACAAAGCCAGTCAAATGTTTTTAAGGAAGGTCAAACTTCTGCGAAAACTCCAAAGTGGCTTGAGGATTCTGCTCAAAAAACTGAGCCGTTAAATTTAAAGGCACCAAAGCCAACTGATACTGAGCTTGGTAGCGATCCTTCATCAACGATAGAAGTTCAGCCTGATATGGCAGTTGTTCAGGAGGCAAACGTAAAAGCTACAACAAAATTGGCTGAAGCCGGATATGATCCAAAAACCGGTAAAAAAGTTACTGAGCCAACTCCGGGAATGCTTCCGGATAAACCGAAATCAGAACAAGCCCCAGCCGCAGCTCAACCTGCTGAACCCCCTCAAAAAAAAGGATTTTTTAAAAAAATTGCTTCAATATTTAAACCTAAGAATAAAGCAAAGGATAAACCTAAAGGTCCTTCGCCTAAAGAGATTCAGGTTTCTGCAAAAGAGGCTGAGAAAATTTATCAGGAGGGGCTCAGTTCCGTAAAAGATTTGATTGCGCCCGGTTCAATGGAAATTATGTACGATTCTATCCGAATGGATGGAATGTATGTGCGATCTTTTTATGTGTACTCTTATCCTCGTTACCTTGAGGCAAACTGGCTTGCGCCAATAATTAATTTTGACGTTACAATGGATATTTCTCAGTTTATTTATCCAATTTCGTCAGAGCAGATAATGAAAACTTTAAAAAAGAAGGTTGCGCAAATGCAATCGAGTATGAGAATTAATCTTGAGAAAGGGCGCGTACGTGATCCGGCGCTTGAAACCGCGCTACAGGATGCGGAAGCATTAAGAACTGAAATTCAACGTGGGCAGGAAAAATTTTTCCAATTTGCCCTGTATTTTACAATTTATTCTGATGATGAGAAGAAGCTTGAGAAAATAGCAAAGCAGCTTGAAAGTTTGCTTGCAGGTAAGCTGGTAATGACAAAACGGGCTCAGCTTCAGGCGGAACACGGCTTAAATTCAACTTTGCCGATTTGTTTGGATGAACTTTATGTGATTCGAAACATGAATACTTCGCCGCTTGCTACTACATTTCCGTTTACATCTTCGGATCTTACATCGGATAAAGGTGTTTTATATGGTCTTAATCGCCATAATGACGGACTTATTATTTTTGATAGGTTTGCTCTTGAAAATGCCAATAGCGTGGTGTTTGCGAAGTCCGGTGCCGGTAAATCTTACGCGGTTAAGCTTGAATTGCTGCGTTTAATGATGATGGGCACAGATGTTATTGTTATTGATCCGGAAAATGAGTATGAACCGCTTTGTAATACGGTTGGGGGAACTTATCTCAAACTTTCTTTAAATTCGGATAGAAGAATTAACCCTTTTGATCTGCCATCGCCGGTTGAGGGCACTGAGCCGCTTCCCGGTGATCTTCTTAGATCAAGTATTATTAATTTGCATGGGCTTTTAAAGCTGATGCTTGGAGATATAAGTCCTGAAGAAGAGGGGATACTCGATAAAGCTCTTATTGATGTTTATGCTTTGAAGGGTATTACTATGGATCTACCTGATCCGTCTGTGTATGAACCTCCAACAATGAGTGATTTATATGATGTTTTAAATTCTATGGAAGGAGCTACTTCTCTTGTGCAGAGAGTTGCGAAATATACTACCGGTTCTTTTTCCGGAATTTTTAATCAGCTGACTAATGTGGATTTGGCTTCAGGCTTGATGGTTTTTTCTATTCGTGATCTTGAGGATGAACTTCGGCCGGTGGCTATGTATGTAATTCTTAATTATATCTGGAATAAGGTTCGATCTAAATTGAAAAAGAGAATTTTGGTTGTAGATGAGGCATGGTCTCTTATGCAACATGAAGATAGTTCGAAATTTCTTTTTGGACTCGTAAAAAGAGCTCGAAAATATTATTTAGGTGTAACAACAATTACTCAGGATGTATCAGACTTTGTAAAAAGTGAGTTTGGTAAGCCGATTATTACTAATTCATCGATGCAGCTTCTTCTTAAACAGGCACCATCGGCGGTGAAGGATCTTTCTAAAATATTCAATCTTACAAAAGGTGAGGAATATATATTGCTTAATAGTGGGGTAGGGCAAGGGCTCTTTTTTGCCGGACAGAAGCATGTGGCAATACAAGTAATCGCTTCATATACCGAGGATAAAATTGTGACTACAAATCCGCAGGAGATAATTGAGCGTATGGCTGAAGAGGCCGATCAATCAGTTAAAAAACCACAAAAATCAGCTGAGGCTAAACCTCAAGAACCCAAAAACGAGCAACAAAAGCCTGAACAAACCAAGCCTGAAACTCCCAATAAAAACGAGCAACAAAAGCCTGAACAAACCAAGAAGCCCAAAAGCGGCCCTTCACAAATGAGCGAGGCTCCACTAAATTCATCTCAAAAAAAATAATAAAATGGCAGAACAAACAGCTCAAAATGAAAGCCGGACTTCCATAGAAGAAAAGCCTTTTTTAACAGGCAATCTTCTTAATACAATGATATTTATGATTTTGGGGGTGGCAAGTTTAGTAGGTATTTATTATGTTGAAGCTTCTCTTTTTAGTCCTCCCGGGACTCAGGATACTGAGTTTACGGAGTTTTCCTATTCCCAGGATAATGTTCTCCCCGGTAATGCTGTTGTGCGTTTTGATACTGAGGCGACCAACGACATGCTTGTAAAAAACGATTCAGTTTTTGAGCTTAAGTCCGGACATGTTTGGGTTAACACTGAAGCCGATTACGAGGATTTGAATATTTTAATAGATAAAGTCGTTCTCATTCCAAAAAATGCAATTTTTGATCTAAATTTTGATGGTCGCAAACTAAATATTTCGGTTTTTATGGGGGATGTTTATTTGGGATTTTTAGAGGAAGGTGTTGATGTTGATGAATACTTAAACGAATATTCGGATGTGTTTATGGCGAGCATGCTTGTACCTTACGGTAATAGTGCGGAATTCCAAATGAAAAAGATTAATGAAACTTTGGGTGTGCTTCTTTACTCAAAGCTTACCAAAGAATTGAAGCTGTCGTTTGTTCCTTCTACAAAATTCGAGGAACAATGGGTAATTGATAATGAATCAAAAGACAACAAGCATTTGTCTTTGATAAAACAAAATTTATCTTCAAGATATTTGCGTCAGGGGCTTAAGTCCGAGGATTCTTTTATTGGAGATGCTCTTTTATGGTTTGAGGAAAGCCTGACTTTCGTTCCGGAAAAGAAAGAGAACCTAATTTTTGAGAGGTTGTTTACTTATTTGAATGATGCTATTTATCTTGCTCTTGATAATGATAAGGTGGCTAGCAATGAAAAACTTACTGCATTTGATTATTATTTTGATAATTTGCCGGAATCAATTAAAAATTCTACGCGTTACAGTGATACTTATTCAAAATACTTGAATGATCTTTTGGTGTTTGGTTTTAACGATAACCTTTATTCTGTTTTGGACGAACTTCTTAAAAAGGAGTTTTTGGCAGGCAGAAATAGAGATATGGTTTTAACTCGTTACTGGAAGAATATTTATGATTCAATAAATTCTGGTTTTGTTGAGTTGGAGGCTAATTTTAATGTTTATACCGGTTACTTGGATCAAAGTTTAAATGTAAAGAAGAATGATGATGACTATGTTAAGTTTGTAACTTTTCAAAACCAGCTTCTTGATAATTTAATCCTGAAGTTTTCTCAATTTTATAAGAAGGGATATTTTGTATACAAGTCTAAGTTGGAGCAGAAATATTTAGATTTATATGGCGAGGGAAGAGTAAAGGATGAAATTGTGCAATCACTGATTAGTACTAAAATTAATCAATTAAAGCGTCTTAGGTTTTTCTTTTTTGAGGAAGAGGTGAGTGTGGATGATGCTAAAGCTGTGATTTCTCGTTTGAATACTGAAATTTTCGATTTATTACCCGATGAAGAAAGCGAGCTTGCCGTAATTGAACTTTTTGAAAATCAATTAAAGGATTTGGATGTGTTTTGGGCTTATCTTGAGGCTTCTGAATATAGTCTTTCACGGCATTACGGGGCGACTCACAGAGAACGATATCAGGTTTTTCTTGAAGATAGGGAGATCCTTACAAATGTTGAACAAATGCTGGGGGATGTCTTGGGTGAAGATATTGGTGATAGTGAAACAGTTGTCGAGGCAGAGGAATATATTAAGGCAACGCTTCTTGCAGAGGCGGAGGTTTCACAGGTCGAAGTTAAGGATTTAACAGATCCTGATCAGCGCTTTGTGGAAATTAGTGCGGTTATTGGGGGCTATCCATTTGAAGCTATGTATGATCGTTATTACGATAATTTGCGGGAAATTTATGCTTTTGATGAACTGATTTCTGAACGTGCGATAAAGATTAATGGTCTTCTACCCATATTAAAAAGTAAGTTTGCGGATTTTGCAGAGATTGAGGAGGGGGAGGAGGAGACTATTGAATCTTATGCTTCGCGTGTGGCCAGAACTTATATAGCGGATCAAATTCGTTCTTATGGCTTTATTGTAGAGCTTGCTGATATTTCTGTTGTGGATGAAACTCAAGCTGTATATAGAGTGAATCAAATTGTATTGGACGGTTATGAAAGAATTGTTGTTACTTTCGACTATACTGATAAGGAGGTTAGAAATTTGCTGCTTGCGGTAAACGATAATCCGATAATCCTTCAGGGGCCTTACACTTTAGCTCAGCTTAAGGATATGATAATGGCTGAGGATGATTTTAGTGCGGTAATTGAGGCGGAGAAAGCTGCGTTGGAAGAAATTAGCTCTGATGATGGAGAGATTGAGGAGGTGGAAGAGAGTGAAGGCGAGTTGGGGATTGAGCCTGCAACATTAAGCAGATAGTGTTTTAAGGTGGTTAAAATCAAGAAATAAATCTCCTGACAAGAGTTTTTTTTTGTGCTAAACTCGGTTTTGCTCTAATAAAACTTAAGGAAACACACATATATGGCTGAAAATACAGGACAAAATTACGGTGCTGAACAGATCCAGGTCCTGGAAGGACTTTCTGCTGTTAGAAGGCGACCGGGAATGTACATTGGTTCTACTGATGTTAATGGCCTTCATCATCTTGTATGGGAGATAGTTGATAATGCTATTGATGAAGCAATGGCAGGTTATTGTACCGATATAGAAGTTACTATTCAGAAGGATGGCGGTCTTTCGGTTCGGGATAATGGACGAGGAATTCCTGTAGATACTCATGAAAAAACCGGAAAGTCCGCATTGGAGACTGTACTTACCGTGTTACATGCCGGAGGTAAGTTTGGTGGAGGCGGATATAAGGTGTCCGGTGGTCTTCATGGTGTGGGAGTTTCCGTTGTGAATGCTCTTTCGGAGAAAACAATTGCTCATGTGTTTAGAGATGGGAAAATTTATAGGCAGGAATATCACAGAGGAGATGCTGGCGATGAATTAGAAGTTATTGGTGATACAAAATTGCGTGGTACAAAAATTACTTTTTACCCTGATGATCAAATTTTCGATACTTTGGAATTTAGTTTTGAAACTATTTTAAATAGAATGCGTCAGCAGGCTTATCTTACAAAAGGAGTAAATATTTCGGTTCATGATGAGCGTGATGATAATAAATATAAATTTTATTTTGAAGGAGGAATAAAATCTTATGTACAGCATTTAAATCGATCAAAGGATTCAATTGGTAATGTTGTTTACATAGAAAAGGATACGGAAGATGGTTTTATTGAGATTGCATTGCAGTATACGAATTCCTATCAGGAAACTATTTACACATTTGCGAATAACATTCATACAGTTGATGGAGGAACACATTTAACCGGTTTTAAGTCGGCTTTAACAAGAACTATTAATGCTTATGCACGAAATAATGATTTGTTGAAGGAAAAGGATAATAATTTGGTTGCAGAAGATGTTCGTGAAGGGCTTACCGGAATTGTTTCCGTAAAAATTGCTGATCCTCAATTTGAGGGGCAAACAAAAGCAAAACTAGGTAATGCTGAGATTAGAACTGCTGTTGAATCGGTAATGAGTGAGGCGCTGATGCTTTATATGGATGAGCATCCAAACGATGCTAAGGGAATTTTTGGTAAGTGTCATTTGGCGGCTAGGGCGCGCTTGGCTGCGAGAGCCGCTCGAGATACGGTTATTAGAAAAGGTGCTCTTGAAGGTATGACATTGCCGGGAAAATTGGCGGATTGTTCCAGCCGGGATGCTTCTATTTCCGAACTATACATAGTGGAGGGAGATTCTGCCGGAGGCAGTGCCAAACAAGGGCGTGATAGAAATACACAGGCAATTTTGCCACTTAGAGGTAAGATTTTGAACGTAGAGCAAGCACGTCTAGATCGAATCATCAACAATAACGAAATTAAGAGCTTGATTATTGCACTTGGTACAGGTGTGGGAGAAACTTTCGACCCGTCCAAGCTTCGATATCACAAAATTATTATAATGACGGATGCGGATGTAGATGGTTCTCATATCCGTACACTGCTTTTAACTTTATTCTATAGATATTTTAAAGAGTTGATTGAAGGTGGGTATTTATACATTGCTCAACCACCTTTGTTTAAAATTACCAAAGGTAAAAAGAGCGATTATGCTTATACAGATGAAGATAAAGTTAAAATTATGAGTAGTTATGGTCCGGATGATAAGGTTGGAATTCAGAGGTATAAGGGTCTTGGAGAAATGAATCCGGAGCAACTTTGGGAAACTACCATGAATCCGGAAAATAGAACTATGTTAAAGGTGACTATAGAAGATGCGGAACGTGCTGATAAGGTGTTTGATACCTTGATGGGAGCTGAAGTATTGCCAAGACGTAAGTTTATTCAGGCTTACGCAAAGAAGGTTAAAAATCTGGATGTGTAATTTAATCTTGCAATTTTGAATTTTGCAATTATAATTTCTCTGCTTAAACTAAATAAATTATGATCGTAACAGTTTGGAAAAACGAGAAGGAATCTAACGAGAGATGCATAACTCGATTTAACAAAAGAGTTCAGGCAAGCCGAAAAATGCTTCTTCTTAGATCTACAAGGTACAACACTAAAAAGCCTACTAAGTCTAAGGTAAGAACAGCTGCTATTATGCGTTCTAAATACCGTGCTTTAAAGGAAAGGAGCAAATTCTATTAATATGACCACTAAGGAGTTAATCTCTTATGCAATCGATTACTTAGATTCGGATTTTAAAAATAATCTAGAAATAGAAGTGTTGCTTGCAAGTGTAATGGATCTTTCTAAGGAAGAGCTTTTTTTAAATGCTGACGCGCAAGTTTCTGCTCCGGAGGTGGAGCTTTTTAAAAAGTATATGGCGCGCCTCAAGGGTGGTGAGCCAATAGCTTATATTTTAAATAAAAAGGAGTTTTTTGGTTTGGATTTTTTTGTTGATAATCGCGTCCTTGTGCCGCGCCCCGAATCAGAGCATATAGTTGAAAAAACACTGGAATATATGGAGCGTGAGCGTAATGAATCCGGGAAAAATAGTTTTCGCGTTTTAGATATTGGCACAGGTTCAGGAAATATTATTATTGCAATTGTAAATACAGCGTTACAGCGGGAATTTGATATTGAAGGAATTGGTCTTGATGTGAGTGATGAAGCGATTGAGGTTGCCAGAATTAACTGTGATCAACATTCTTTATCTGATAATTTGGGAATTTTTCAGTCGAATCTCTTGGAAGTAACAGATGAGGCTGAACATTTTGATGTAATTGTTGCGAATCTTCCTTATATTGGTGAGGAAAAACACAGGTATATTGAGGGCAATGTAGAAAAATTTGAACCACATATAGCTTTATTTGGCGGAAAAGACGGTTTAGAGCTGTATAGAAATCTTTTTGAGCAAATTAAGGAAAAAGAAATTACCTTCGGTTTAATGCTGGGCGAATTTGGTTTTGCTCAAACTGAGAATATGGAGAAAATATTAAGCGAACATTTCGAGGAAAATCATGCAATTATTAAAGATCTCGCTGGAATTGATAGGGTTTTTGTTGTTAGGGGGAATTAATAGTGTGGAACTAAGGCTTTCAATACTTTAGTTTTGAATTTTTCTAGCTGTGAGTATATTTCAGGTTCATCTATGAGTTTCTCTTTAAGAGCTTTGCTTGATAATCGATATGGAAAAACTGATTCTTTTGGTTCAATTACCCCTACTAATAAATCAATTAGTAGTCCATTTTCGCCAGTTCCGACTAGAGAGGTGCAAACGCATCTAGTATCTTTTGTGATTGCAAAAATTGAATAACTCCATTGAACTTCATAGTCAGTTTCGCAATTATTTAAATCTATCTCGCTAATGTCAGTATAATTAAGGTCTTCCGGAGTTCCTATTAACTTAAATGCCGGGTCTAGAATAATTAATTCATCCTCTGATTTTTGTAGGCCGACAAAGTCGTGCCAGGAATCTTTGTTTCTGAAGAATTTGGGTTCATGTCCTCTTAATACTGATATTTTATCTGCAAGTTTCGGGTATTTTTTCATTATTAGAGCATGTGCTTTTGTAGCCAACTCTGAGCAGGTTCCTGAGTTTAAGGATAAATCATAACAACAAAGGCCATCTTTAATTACTACAGTATATGGATCCAGTTTTTCTGCTGGACGATCTTCTTGTGTTTGGTGAAAAACATTGTATTCAAAACAAGGAAATAAATTTTTTTCAATATCTTCAAGAACTGCTTCAATATTTTCAGGGTCGGCTTTCTCTGAATTGAGCCAATTCTGAAACTTTTGATGTATTACTTCTTCCTTAATTTCGTTTGTTTCTGGTGTCATTGGATTTTTTAAGTAAATTGCATTTTAAAATAGTCTTCCTTTTTTGTCAATAGCTGTTAATCGGTCTTACTTTGTAACAATTGTTTAAATAGGGTGTGCTCTTGACTTAGCCCCTGTTTTACAGTATGGTTTAGTTTATGAAACTTAAAGAAAAAACAATTCGTTTGTTGAAAAAGATTGGTTTAACTGATAATGAAGCTTGTTTTTACTACCATGCTTATAAGTGCAAAAATCAATCGGTTTCTGATATACAAAAAAAACTAAAATTTTCTCGTGCTACGGCTTATAGAATTTACGATAAGCTAAGGGATATGAAAATTGTTGTCCCAAATCATGCTGGAAGTGCTGTTCAGGTGGCTTCTTTAAATCAAATTGCACAACAGTTGGCTAAACAGGGTCGCAAAATGGATAAATTAGCTTTTGAGTGTCGTAATGTAGATAGTTTATTGAGTTTTAGTACTTTTGCTTTTAATGAAGAGCCTTTTGAAATAATTACGGATAAAAATATGATCGTTGAGCAGAATTATAAGATCTTACATAAAAAATGGGATCATCTATTGGCTTATGGCTCTTCTGAGCGTTTACTTGATGTTGTAGGGGATGAGCATGAAAAGAAATTCATTAAGCTTCGTAATCGTTATGGTAGGTCTTGTAGTCTTTATATGACTGAATTTGGTGATTATGCTGCTTATCATATGCCAAATGATGTAAATGAGCTTCGAGATACCAAATTAGAAGTGGATGAGAAAAAACAGAGTTATATGATGTATATATATGGAGATGAAGCCACTATTTGGCATAAAGATAGTAATCTTGGAAATCGTGCACTTGTTGTAAGTGATCCGCTATTAATTCAGATGTATAAATCTATGTTTCAGGCTTCTTGGGCTTAATGAATCTCAAAATTGTGAGACAAATTAATGCGGTTTAACGGTTTTGTTAAGCAGTTTTGCCTTTTTGAGGGCGGTTTTTTGATTTATTTGTCAGGTCACGGATAATGTTTATTTATTAAAAAATAATCATTGGTTTATGTTAGAAAGTATTAATCAGGAACAAATTAAAACAATTGTAGAAGAGGTTGAAACTCCATGCTTCGTTTATGATGAGTCAACACTAAAAAGAAATGTTAATCGTATTCTTGAGAATGCTGCAGACAATGGTTTAGATGATCGAATTCAAATATATGTTTCTTATTTTGCTAATTCAAATCCGCATCTTCATAAGATTGTTTGTGGTGTGCGTGATAATGTGGGGATATTACTACAATCTTTGTCTGAGTTTCAGCAGGTTTCTTCTTATTTTGGTGAGGAAAATTTGCCTAAGATGATTGCTTCTCCGTCAGTATTGAGCTTGGAAGAACATAATAAATGGAAATCGACAGGAGTGCAGTTAAATGTTTCTAGTCTTGAAGAGGTAAAAATGCTTTCAACCGTAGATCCTCAGCAAGCGATTGATGTTCGTATAGATTTGTCGAAAAATCGAAAACAAAGGCTCGGTATTAAAAGGGGAGAAATACCTGAGCTTAAAAGGCTTATTTCGGAAGGGCATCTTAAATTGGAGGGATTTCATATGTATGCAGGTACTGGCAGTAGTTTGGATAAAATGTTAAAAGAAACTGAGGAGGCGATAATATATTCATCAAAACATTTTCCTTCGCTTCAGATTTTGAATTTGGGTGGGGGATTTGATTTTGATTATGATTGTTTTTGCGATGGTGATGCAAAGCATTTTGATTGGTCTACCTATTTTCAAAGATTGGCTTATTTGTTAGATAAATATCGTATTTCTAAAAATGTACAAATTTATATTGAGCCTGGGCGCGATATTTTTGCGGATTCCGCTTTGTTTTTACTTGGAATAAAGAACAAAAAGGTTTGGAAGAAAGGCGTTAAAGATTTGTGTGTTGATGGTTCTTATGTGCATATGCCTTCTGCTATGATTCGAAGAAGGCAACATCGGGTACAGTTTTTTAATAAAGAGGGTAGAATTATGGAAAAAGAAGGGGCTAAAGTGAGGTTGGCCGGGGCTACGACTCTTTCAAGAGATTTTATTTTTCCCGGAGTTATTGATGCGCCAAATGTGAGGCCTGCTTATGTAGGAGTTGGTGATGTTGGAGCTTACGGTGCAACGCAGTTTTTGAGATTTTTAAATCAACGGTCAGCGCCGGAAGTTCTGATTACTGAAAAAGGTGACCTTAAGCTTTTAACCCAGAGAGGTGGTGATGAAGATGGTCTTATGCGTGTGCTACGTAATCCTACTAATATTTCAAAAAACGTTGTTACTAAAATACCTGATTTGTATCGCGATCCGGAGGGGTATAAAAAAGGTCCTTATGGTATGGAGAATGAAACTTTAATGTGGCATATGGCGGGAGCCTTGCTTTTGAAAGAAGTTCTTAGAATCAATGCGGGATTTGCACATGGTGGATTGGAGAATGCGAGTGGAGTGGTAACGGCTGAGACTGTTTTGTCAAAAAAAATACAGGTTTTAGATGTTTGTAGTGGCCCCGGTACTTTTCCAGATCATTTGAGTCTTTATATTAAGAATTTGGTTGCAACTTGTGTTGATTCATCCAGATCTATGTTAGAAATGGGCAGAAGGAAACATGCTATTCAGGGGTGGAGATTTGTAGAAGACGATGTTGTCAAAATGGATTTGGGCAAAAAATTTCCGATTATAACGGCCAGCTCTGCCTACCATCATATTTTGGATGAAAATAAAATTGCTTTTCTTGAAAATTTGAAAAAACATCTTTTACCAGATGGGGTTGTGCTTCTTTGTGAGAATTTTTTACCGCATTATGAATCGCCAGCTAGCCGAAAAAAAGCTGTAGCCGATTATTACAATGCACTTGAATGCTATTATGCAGTTGGTAATGCAACTCCGGAAGCTATTGAAGTAATTAAGGAAGTTAGAAAGCTTGAAGAGAGCGGTATTGAAGAGCATAAAGTTTCTTATGAAATGTTTCTTAAGCATTTGGAAATTACAGGCCTATCAATAAAAACTGCGATACAAGTATGGAATCCAAATATTTCTTATGATTTCAAGGCTGGTTCCTATGTTGTTGTTTTGAAGGCATTTTAATTACTTTTCTTTTGCGATTTAACTATTTTTAGTATAGTTTTTTAGAGTTAATAATTAGTTTTATGTTAGAAAAGCTGGCAAAGTTAAAAAAGGAGTTTTTGGAAATACAGTCGCAGCTGGCTGATCCTGAGGTTATTGCGGATCAAACTAAATATAGGGATTTATCAAGAAAATATAAGTCAATGGAGCCAATTGCTGAACTTGCGGACAAATTTAAGCAGGCTCAAGATTCAAAAAATGAGGCGGAGGAAATTTTGGCACAAGATACTGATGCGGAAATGAAGGAGTTGGCTGAAATGCAATTAGCTGAATCTGAAGAAAAAATTAAGCAATATGAGGAAGAGGCTAAGGTAGCTTTGCTCCCAAAAGATCCAAATGATGAAAGGAATTGTATTTTAGAGGTTAGGGCAGGTGCCGGTGGTGATGAAGCCGGTATTTTTGCTGCGGATCTTGCGCGTATGTACTTTAAGTTTGCTGAATCTAAGGGCTTTAAGGTTGAGTTGATTGAAAAAAGTGAGGGTGCTCCCGGTGTAATTAAAGAAATTATTTTTGCTGTGAAAGGGCAAAATGCTTATGGTTTTTTTAAATATGAGAGCGGTGTGCATAGGGTTCAAAGAATTCCCGTAACCGAGAGTCAGGGGCGAATTCATACATCTGCTGCATCTGTAGCGGTTTTGCCTGAGGCTGAAGAAGTGGATATTGAAATTAAGCCCGAGGATATTCGCGTGGATGTGTTTAGGTCTTCAGGGCCCGGTGGGCAATCTGTTAATACAACTGATAGTGCTGTAAGAATTACGCATGTTCCTACAGGTTTGGTTGTATCGTCGCAGGATGAAAAGTCTCAATTAAAGAATAAAAATAAGGCAATGGGAGTGCTTAGGGCTCGTTTATACGCTATGGAAGAAGAGCGGCTTAGGCAGGAAAGAGGGGATGAGAGATCTAGTCAAATTGGAACCGGCGATAGAAGTGAGAAAATTCGAACATATAATTATCCACAGGATAGAGTAACAGATCACCGAATCCATGAGAGTTTTAGTAATCTTCCCGGAATTATGGATGGGAATCTTGAAGATATTGTTGAAATGCTGCGTAAGGTCGATCAGGAAAAGTTGCTTGAAAAGGCTTCTACAACCTGATGACAACCAAGTGATTCTTTACGCTTTAAAGCGGCTTTCATTATTGTTTTTGCGCATAGAGCCAGGTTTTTGCTTTCTTGTAGTGTTTGATTCGCACCTTTAAATTTTTCTAATTCTTCAATAATTTTTTCAATGGAGGGAAGGCCTTTTTTTTGAATTTTATCAAGGTTTCTGCTAATTCCAGCGTATTTCCACATAATATTTTGAATCTTTGACTTTAAGTATTTGATTTTTTTTGATTGAGTGGGTGAGAGATTTATATGTTTTGGTAGAGAAATTGAAGTTCTTGAAATATTTCGTTTTTTAAGGCTTTTTGCAATTTGATTGCTGAAAACCAAGGCTTCTAAAAGTGAGTTTGAGGCTAATCTGTTTGCTCCGTGTACTTCTGTTCCGCTTGATTCTCCAAAGCAGAAAAGGTGCGGGATGCAGGTTTGCCCATTAAGGTTGGTTTGAATGCCACCACAAAGGTAATGTGCGGCGGGTGTAACCGGTATTAAGTCTTTTTCCATGGAAATTTTAAAGTCTTTTAGTCTTTTATAAATTTTTGGGAATCTTTGAGTTAGAAATTTTTTAGACTTGTGGCGAATATCCAGGTAAACGGGGCCAAACTTAAGCTGCTCGAAAATTTCTTTTGCTATTATGTCGCGTGGTGCCAAATCCTTAAGGGGATGGAGTTTTTGCATAAAGTATTCTCCTTTAGAATTAACCAGTTTTGCGCCCTCACCCCTTACTGTCTCTGAAATCAGGAACTTTGGCTTGGTATTCTTTGCCAACGCTGTTGGGTGAAATTGTATAAATTCCATATCTTTTAGTTTTGCCCCTATTTCTATGCCCATTGCAATACCGTCAGCCGTGGCTATGTGGGGATTTGTAGTATGTTTGTAAACCTGCCCAATTCCTCCTGTTGCCAAAGTGGTATTTGATGCAAAAATACTTTTAATAGTGTTTTTATGGATAATTATTGCGCCATCACATGATGTATTTGATTTAATTAATTTTAGAGCAAAACAGTCTTCAAAGATCCGAATTTGAGGATTTGAAAGAACTTCTTTTATGAGGATTTTTTCAATTTCGTGGCCGGTAAAATCGCCAATGTATGCAATACGTTTTGTTGAATGCCCTCCTTCTTTGGTTAGCTGAAGCTCTCCGTTTTTTTCTTCAAACTTAACTCCTAATTCAATAAGTTTTTTTATGGCACTTTTTGAATTTTTTATCATAAATTTAAGAGCTTTTTTGTTGTTATGATAAGCACCGGCTTTAAGCGAATCTTCCATATGACGCTCAATATTATCGGTTTTATCTAAAACTGCAGCTATTCCTCCTTGCGCGAAGTTAGTATTAGAGTCAATTAGCTTTTTTTTGGTAATTAAAGTTACCTGCCCTTTTTTTGCGGCTTGCAAGGCAAAATTAAGGCCAGAAATTCCCGAACCAATTATAAGAAAATCTGTGTTCATCGCAGCAATAATAGCTTTATAAAAGCCAAGTACGCAATGCTATTTAAAAGAGGATTTTGTTTGCTGCTTCACGCTGTTTTTCTGATACTCCGGACTTTTTACTTCCATATTTATCCATCCAGGCATCTTTGTTAGCTCGGGCTCTATCGTTCCACTCTTTTAGTGTTGTTTTGGGTTGACCTAAAGCAATGTAAAGATTGTTTAATTCTTTTAGTTTTTCTCTTAAATCTTTTTTAATTTCTGTTTTTCTTGCACTGCTATCGCTTTCGAATCCCTCAACAATCAATCTTTTCATTTCTTCTTCAATTTTTCTTGCTTTTGATGCCCTTTCTTTGCTTCTTTCTTCTTCTGCGCCTTTCATTTCTTTTTGAACTTGAAGGTGTTCCTCCGACCCCTCTTTAACCGTTTCTAGTGAAATATCTTCACTTAACTCTCCTGCTAATTCATCTGCCAGTGATTGCCTGTCTCTTTTTAATTCTTCTTTTGATTTTTCTTTACTTTCTTTAGGTGATAAAACTTCACCGATTCCGCCTCTTTCGGGGCCTCCGTTTTTGAATAAGAATAGTTTTTCTTTAAACATTTTATTTTTGTTATTAATCATTATATTATATCAAAAAAAAGTGGTTTTGGCCAGCTTAATTCGGCTCTCTAAACACTTTGGGCCAAAATGTCAGTAA
>WJKE01000104.1 GCA_014729275.1 Candidatus Peregrinibacteria bacterium
ATTCGGTTCTCGGATCATAGTATCTGCAAGGTTTTTTTATGCTTTTTGTTAAAATATATGCATTTTTATCAAAATTGCAAGTAGATAAATTATTGTTTATTAATAAAATTAGCACTTTTTCAGGAGACCCTAATTATTCTATACATAATTTTGTCTTTTTTACTTATAATCGGGATAGGGCGGGTCTTCGCAGGCCCGCTCCTCCCAAGCGCTACTAGTCGCTCACAGCACCGCCCGGCATACGGATCACGTACCAGGCGGTTCGGCTGGCCAGATTGATTTAACATTTAAACGCGGCAATCCCATCGATTCTTCAACCGGTTGTACACTACAGTTGGCCAAATTCTAACAGTCGTCCCCTTCCAGGGGCAGCCACAATTGTTCTGTCGGCTTGATGATCAATCGCCTCCTCTTCATTATCCTGTCATTTCATCCGCCAGTTGGCGGACTACGATGCCCTCTGCTGACTTTTGCCATACGGTCAAGGTTGATTACTCTCTCTTTAGCCAGGCAATCAGTCGCAAGCGGCTGGCTCTGGCATATGGCAGATCTCCCGGGGTAAGACACATAGCTTTCGATGCGCAGACGCCAGATTTATAAAGCACATCCCCTTGTGGATGGAGGACTTTGTGCCCACTCGTCCCGGATGTACCACACCTCATATCTGGTTCCTGTTCGTCGTCCCGCATCTTTGGATTGGGCTTCCTTCATCCGCCAGCCGGTGGATCGCAGCAACGCCCTTGTCCTTTTCCTAATTCGCCAACTGGCGGACTCCACGAACACCTGGTACGGAATCTCTCATTCTGCTAGTTATTTATCATGCCCGGCACGCGCGCTACAACTAATGCACACTAGGGGGACACTCCAAGGCACATTGGCGTGCGAACTCATACCGGAAATGCTCAGTCAGTGTACTGGACCAAACGAGTGGCCCTGTTCGCATTCATGTGTTTGTTAGCGCTTCCCATAGTTGTAAACTTCACCCCGGCAATGCCGGGAGCTCATGACGATTCTCACCAAGCTTAAGGACAGGTGTGGTCTCGCTAAAATCAACGTCGAATTCCATGTCCTGAACAATGCCCTCGCTCGTCGCCTTCGTCTCGGCCTCCATTTCATCAAGCTTCGCTTTCATCTCTTCATTGTCTCGACGGAACTGCTCAGCCACCTCGCGCCAGACTTGTGCCGTGGCCCGTAGCCGCTCAGACTCACCATCATCCGACGTGCCTTTGGCCCTCTTCTCTGCGGCGTCAGCCTTCTCCTGGGCTTCCTTTCGCCGGCGCTCAGTGCGATCAGAAAAAATGTCTTTGATCTGGTTTTTGAACCTGTCGAGGATGAAAGAGATCAGCTCATTAACATGATCTTTCAAGTACGGCCATACGAAATCCTTGAACCACGGCCAGAATTTCTTCACGATGAACTTGAATATAGCATTAAACCAACCCATAGCCTCTCCTCCTTTTTGACGCTAATACCTAAATCACCTGTTGAAAAGCATTCGGCACACTGATCGTTTGGTTTCATCCAATTTTTAAGAATTGCACAATTTTTCTGGATTTCAAAATATGCCCTTTAATCAGGTGAATTTAGATGTTTTATGACAATTGTTATGTAGCTTTTCCGATCATTTGTCTACCCTTCACCAACAATTCATTATTTCTTCCTTTGGTAAGAATAAATATTGTCGTTCCAGCAACTATAATAAATGCTCCGCCACCAATAAGAGATAATTTTTCACTTAACTTACGTTGCTTATTTGATTCAATCCTTGCATGTTCTATATATTTTGTAATTTCTTGACGGATTGCTTGTCTCTCTTCTAACGTTAAATCCTTTTCTAATTCACGCCCTAAAATTATAATTGCATTATTAATTATATCTAAAACTCCTCTAGATATTTTTTTCTGGGATTGAGCAAACTTTTTAATCCTTCAAATAACGCTTTAGTTTGAGGAGTAACATAATTCATGTAATTTTTAAATACTGCAACATCTAATTCTTTACTTTTAAAAGTGCATTTAAAATACTTTTTACATCTTCGGGTGAAGGATTCTCAAAATCTTTCACCCCGATGTTTTTAATTTTCTCCAATAAGTTCTTTGGAATATTTTCACCCATGTTTACTCCTAAACAATTAATAGTAGCATATCAGAATTTAATTTTATATTATTGAAAGTTCAGTAATAATCTTTATCTGTATATAATGACCAACATAAGAGGAATTTGAAAAATCGACAAATCAATGAATCAAAGAGATTCCAGAAAATCTTCCAAACTTAAAAAAAAGCTGCTGTCCATTTTCCTCTTCATGTAATTATTAGCTATTATTGCTGATCTAATACAGTGTATGCCTTAACTATTTCTTGAAATGAATGTGAACTTAATTTTAAAGTCTTACGATTGTCACCAATACCCATATAAAAGGGCAATTCATTCTTACCTAATAAATCTGGATGTATATAGCATTCAACTTTTAAATGACCTGGATAACCAAACGGAGGAACGCCACCAAGTTGAAACCCTAAATGTACTATTTCCTTCTCGGTTGCGAATCGGACTTTTTTCGGAATTACTTGTAATTGATCAGCAAGTTTTGTTTTATTAATTCTTTTATTGTGAGGTAATACAATCAAAATATATGATTTTTCATGAGGACGATAGAATACTAATGACTTTATTAAAACTCCTTTATCAATTTTCAGTTCTGTTATAACATCTTTTATTGAAAGAACAGCTTCGTGATCTAATATTTCGTATTTAATAGCTTTGCTCTCCAGAATGGAAACAACATTTTTGTAACCATCTAAATCTTCAGAAGCCTGTTTGTGAGCAACTATTATCACATAATGACCTAGAAATGTTTCGGTATCAGTAGACAATGTTTTATCTATTTTAGTAAATAAATTTTCTGCTAAATTGTCTTGAAGTAGACTATTGGGTAGCAAGGCCAAGGTTGTCGGGTAAGAATAAATTTGATCGACATCAAATTTCTTTGTAATTTCACTTTTAATTGAATTATCAAAAGGTTTGCAAAATATTTGAAACAAAGTATCTTCATTTAATTGTACTTGTAGAGTGTTTGTATCAATATCGATATGTGCGGATAATGAAGTATCTCTCCAATTAGGAGTTAAATTTAGCAGAACTGAATTTTTATTGTAAAATGACAAAAAAAGGGTGCCCCCAGGTTTTAACCATTCGTGAAAACGCCTTAGCATGCGAGCGGTGTCTTCAATAAAGCTCCCCATTCCAAAACTTGCTACTACAAGATCTGTTAGGCCATAGTATTCATCCTCATACATAATCTCTTCATATTCCATGTCTGCTGCAGTAAAAATAATATTATTTTGATTTGTTGCACGTTTTTTCTCGTTTGCCATTTCAATCATTTTGGGAGAAAAATCAAACCCATATACTGTAGTGAAATGTGAAGCTAATACATTGCGGCTATGCCGTCCTGTACCACAACCAACATCTACTGCATAATCTAAATTTGTGTTTAAAGAACGATTTTTATATTTTATAGATTTAATTGTAGATTTTAAAATATCTGCTTCAAACTTCATTATTGCTTTTGTACCAATTTTTTCTGAGCCATAAGTTTCATCATATGTTGGAGCAGCAATTTCTGATAAAACCAAATGAAAAAGTTTTTTCAGACGAATAATTAACAAATCCGTCAATTTGTTAAGAACAACTGCATAATTATAATCAGTACCAATTGGATAAAAACTTGAAATATATTTTACATTAGATATTTCTTTATTTGTAATGTGAACAACATTTGCATTACACCTCTTTAAGGATTGCAAAATTTCTGAATCAATAGGCTTGCGTAACCAAATAACTAATTTATCAATATTATGTTCAGAAATTCTACGAATCTGGTTTTGTAAACTGTGGGGGAAAACATTTTCATCGGAAAGAGCAAATATTAATAAAAGATTATAACTGTGTTCATTCTTTATTGAATTGAAACTTAAATAAATACTATTTTCATGATTTAAAGTGAAATCATTACAACTAAAAGTGAAATCATTATTTATTCTGAAAAACCTGTCCATTCTTTCTACATCAAATTTTTGTTTTAACATTTGACATATATTGCTATGTTTAATTTTCATTATTTGTGTATCAAGGTTGACCATTAGTTATAATCCTCCAAAATTTATTGAGCGAACACATAACTTATTAGATTACCATTAAGAAACTGTATATAACAGAATAGAAAAACGCCTAATTCCTGATAAAACAATTTTTTAAGCAACCTTTATCATCTATCATATCCAGCTTGATTTCGGGCAGGATATGATAGATTTTTAAAATCAAACAAATTATTTAATTTCAGCACATTATAGAAACCGAATATTGAATATCACGTGAATTGATACGAGCGTGATATGATTATTTTCAATATAAAGCAATCGCTCAAGCCGCAAAAACTTCCGGTATTCCG
>WJKE01000105.1 GCA_014729275.1 Candidatus Peregrinibacteria bacterium
AAAAAAAACCTCAACCAAAAAACCAAACCCAAAAAACCTAAAAGAAGAATTTTGCAATATTCACTCCGCGATTAATAGCCTCCTTAAGAACATCATCTCTTTTCAATTCAAATTGCTCAATCATTCCAAATAAAGTTTTTCTATCAAAATCATCACACTTAAATCCATAATCAATAATAATATCAATTTTTTGACTTTCAGATGCCACTAATTCCCCCTCATGCTCTGTGCTCAAGCGATGAATTTCGAAGAACAAATTATCACCTGCATTCTGCAAAATTCGCTCTAAAATGTTCACTTTCAGTTTATAATCAGGATTTTTTAAATACTCATTAATAATTAGGTTCTTTAATACGAGTGGGTACTTATTTAGTACATTATAATATGGAGTCTTATCTCCAATTTTATCCCTAAAAGTAGTGAGTAAAGTTCTAAAGGACTGTTTTGATGGAAATTTATTTGGCCCCTGAATTAAAATATTATAAGCTACTTTAAGATTTTTGGTAAAATATAAAGCTTGAATGCATGCTTCTTTATTTGCCTCGGGAATGTCAAAATTTAACAAACCGTTAATGATATCATTGGAAACCTGGGAAGGAATGGTTAAGTTGTTAGATTTGTAATAAGTCATAATGTCATTCTTTAATTGGTAGAAATCATCGTAATACAAATTATAACTTAACAGTTTTCGCATAACCGCAATAGGTAAATCATCTTCCCTAAAAATAATTTTATAAAGTTTTTTTCCCAATGGACCCCCATTAATAATCACAAATTTATCAATATCTTCGGTAAGAAACATATCTTCACGCGAAAACTTTGTATAATTTGTAATAATATGCTCAAGATAAGATTTCAACAAATCCTTAGCTGCAAATTCCTTAATCTCATTGTAATTGCAATTTTGCACAAGTTTGCATAAAAGAAAGTCGCTTTTAAGCGCCTCATGCCCGGATTCCTTTAACAAAAGAACTTCGTAAAGGGCACTCGGATAAGAAGCGGTAACCAAGGCATACTTAAGCTTTGATAATTCATCGTCCTTTTTCAAGAACTTCTCCATTTTTTTAGAATCAATATTGTAAAAGAACTCATCTGCAACGTCAAAGAGATAAACCATATTCAAAAAATCCATATCAAGCTCATTTGTACCTTCTACATAAGATTGGACTCTGTCAACAATCAGGTCACCCTGATATTCAGTCAAGTTTCGTTCATGTATTAGCCTTGCATAAGCGGAAGGCGCAATTTTTCGAGAATATAATATTGCATGAATTGCTTTTTCCGATAAATCATCCTGAATAATTTCAACTAAAGCCCCGACCGCAACAGCATCAATATCCTCGACAAAATAAGGAATTATATCTTCAAGAAACAACCTAAGCATAGCTCTATTATTTGTATTCAAGGTATCGATGAAACTTTGATCATTCATTACTTTAGAAACAGAAATTCCGGCTAGCTTAAAGTAACGTGATTTATTTTCTATTGAAGACTCTCGAAGAAGCCTGGCTCCATCTGCGAAAATTAAATCAATCAACTCCCTGTAATTGCCTTCAACAAGGTATAGCCGCTCAGTTTTAAAATCGGCTTCACTATTTTCAATCTTAATTTTACCTTCAAACATTTTATTCTCAAATACTTCCTCCTGATCAGTTAAATGAATGGAAAGAAGCAGATCAAGGTCCGGATCATCAACAAGTTTATCGGATATCCGGCTTGCAAATTCCATTTTTCTGACATTGACCATTGAAGATGCACTTGCGTCAGAATGATACTCATAAGGGTACAATGCCGAAAGCACCGGTAGAAGATCTTCAGCATGATAAGCTTCTTCAACTAAAATATTAAAAGCCTTTTCAGGCAACCTATTGCCACCCGATATTAACGCAAATTTATAGTAGAGATCATAATCAATCAATCTATCTGTATTCCTAATTATTTTGCCAATATTCAATTTTAATTTATTCAGGTGTTCAACTTTTGCAATTTGTTCTAAGCTTAATCTATTCAAACATTCAGCAATAAGGCCAACACTAAGTGGATCCTCGAAATTGGTTTCTTCTTCGATTAATGAATTTATAGCCTGAAGATAGTAGCCGTTAATCATCAATTTGTTCAAAGCATCCTCATATGAAGCTGCCTTATCAAGACGAACCAGCAAATCAAGCTTATTCGTAATACGAGAGATTTCAATATTATTAGAAAGAAGTTTCAGAATAAATGTAGAACTTGGTTTACCCTCAATAAGTTGGTCGCCGATTTTGCCTTCAGCAAGGAGAATGTCAGAGTTAGCAATCATATCAACCTCATCAAAAGCATTATCAATTCTTTGCAAGCCATAAACACGAAGAGTAAGTTTAGCAGAAGGCGCTTTTTTGTAAGTAATATCCACGTCACCATTTTCATAAAGCAATATCCTGGCGGGCACCAAAGATTTATTTAGATTGAAATAGAATTTTATAGCATCATTCGACATCTTAAATTTTTCACGAAGAAGGGGATTAGCATCAAAAAATTCTTCAACCGTAGAAAAATCACCGGAGTTAACCTCTTTAGTGCTTACTTTGCTCTCAATCCCCTCATAAAGTGAGCCTTCTACCGCCCCTCTAACCGCCCCTAACTTAATTTCCTTATAATCTTTTACAGCAGGCGCAAACTTTATTAGGTTTTCCCTTAAACCATTTAATGCGTCAGTCAAATCTTCCTTCAAAAATTTAGAAACGCTTTCTTCCGCATTGCGATTTGAAGCTAAATCTTTAAGAGTCGAACTAAGATAGTCAGATATATCAGAAATAAATTTGGGAATACCATCATTAATCTCGCTGACAGCTTTATCACGGGCAGATATTATCCAATCCCGAACCTTTAATTGGAGATTATCCTCAATTTTTGCTTTATCTTCTTCAGGTAGTTCAAGTTTTAAGCCTATTGCGCCAGTTACGGTTGCAGCAATAATAGATTCAGAGACAATCTTAGTTTCCTCTTCCTCTTCCTCTTCAACCTCAGCGCTTTTCGCTTTAATATTTTTAATACCCTCAATACCTCCCTTTATAACCTTCTTTGCAATATCAACAGTTGTAAATTCACCAATTCTGGAAGTCTGCTCTGGAATTTCTTCAAATTCAATATGTGCATCCTTCCAAGTTAAAAGAGCAGCAGTACGGTAGTCTTTACCTGCCTCTCTAAGGTTAAGATTCAAACTCTTTTTAACCTCAAACAAGTCTGTTATACCTTCGCCGGGCCTTCCGGCAAGGTCCTCAACACGTTTATAAGCCAGTATGGCATTCATAGCTCCGCCAGCTTTAGTAAGAGCTAAAAAGTTAGACTCAACAAACGAGTTCCAGTTTTCATCACTTTGAACAGCTTCTATAAAACCTTTCACTGTATCAGTATTTGCCTTTACATAAGGATCATCAGGCAATAAGTTCAGCATACGAACCGCAGGCCCCAAATAGTTTTTTAAATAAAACTCACGGTCTTTTGACATTTTGAATTCAATGCTATCCGCAGTTCCTTCCAAATGGAAATTTAAATTTTCTCTAATATGTGTAAACTCCGGTTTCATTAGTGTTTCTATCAGAGCTTTTATTCGTATAGCTTCTTCATCTGTCATTTTATCCGAACCTCCGAGCGAATAACTCAAAAACAACTTTGGAATTATATCTGCATATTTCGGTAATTCATCTTGCAAATACGCAATAATTACCTGACTTTCATATTTTTGAACTAGTGCTATAAGCTTTTCCGAACTAATCCCATTATTAAGCATCTCATCACTTAACTTCATCAACTTCTTTGAGATAGATCCCTTTACCAATAAACATTTTTCACCTCTGCCCCCAATTTGTTCAAAACCATTTAAAAGCATTGCACTGGCACTGGCAAAACGTTCAAGCTTAGCTTTAACCAAAGTAGCCTCCGCAGAATCTTCGATAATCTCACCTACAGATTCAGGAAGAGACTCAACTATTTCATCAAGCTTTGAAGGGTCAGAATTCATCGCTTCAAAAAAGGCATAATACTTCTGAGTTCCTAAATTTACAATTTCACGATTAACATAACTTGTAAGAATCTCACGAAAAGCCTCCTGATCTTCCACAGAAAGCTTGCGGGTAAGAATCAAAGGCTCAACATACGCATCAACAGACTCCATAAACCGATCCATTTTATCAGCATATCTATTTTCTAGTTCAAACCTTTTATTTTCTTCGGAAACGCTTTCGCTAAGCCCATTACTAACCACTTCCATCAACGACTCTTTATGAGTGTACATCTCCTCAAGATAAGGGGCAGCACTCTCAGCAAACGACTCTGGCTGTTCCGGATTCTTAAACAGAAAAAATCCCATTTTTGCGTTTTATAATTATCTTATAATTATACCACAAAAATAGCACAGGATCAAACTAGATTATCGACCTTCTACTAGCCTGAGAAAATAAATTTCTAAACTTAGTATTAAAATCTTGATTCTGGTAAGAATTTAAATCCTTAACCTTTATAGGCTCGGCTTTATTTTGTTGTTTTATGCCATCAATTCTTTGCTCAACAGCGGCAATATCACTATCCGGATTAGACAAAACAAATGCATGTTTTCCGCCGGAAAAATTATTCTTCAAACTACCACCAAGGCTGGTCCAAAATTTAGTAGGTCTTTGGTCAGCAGGATCTTTATACCTGTTAATTAAACGTCCAAAAGGCAGACCAAGCGCCCAAAGTCCATATTTAACAGCATGAACACCTTTCCACAATAATTTACCTCCATAAATTAAAAGTTTTTTCGGATTCACAATCATCTTTTGCGAACTTTTTCTGTAAGGAACAAGTTTATCGGCAACCCCTTCATGGCCTTTAAGTTCTAGCAAAGCCCTATATTTTTTTCTATAAGATCTGTAATTCAAATCATCCTTAAGATCCAAATATTTATTATCCAGCTCTTTAAAAGCACTATTTAATAAGGTAGAAACCTCTGTCTCAGTTTTCTGCGCAGAAATATCTTTAGTCGATTTAGAAAGCCGAATAATCGCACGAGCATTCTTCATTAGCATTTCAAAAGCATCAATCAAAAGCTTGGTACTTGGTAGATCATAATTATCTATTTTGTTAATAACGCCAAAATGATCAGCCAACAAAGATAATAATTTCGATCTTACAGCCTCATACAAAGGAGAAAGTTTTGCTCCGTCAAATAGTTCCAAGCCTGCAAGCAAATTAAATCCATTTCCAAGATCAACTGCATCAAGCGTGTCAGCAGTATCCAAAAGTAGGGACGGATTTCGCTTAAATTCTATCAAAGGATAAGCAACATTATTGCTATCAGTAAGCTGAAGATCAAGAACAGCAGACCTAAATCTCTTATCATTAACTATATCTTCAATTTTAAATTCACTAGCTCCAACAGTGTCGCCAACAGAAACCAGCTTTTCAATCTTTAGAACATCCTGCAATTTTTTTTCTGCTGTAGCTTTAGCTTCGGTAGCCGAAGCACCAGGCAAAAGTTCAGAGAAAACTTCAGTTAAAACAGTTCGAGCAAATTCAAGATCGCTAATTTTCTGACCCGGTGCAATTCCATTAAGCGCATGATTAAGTACCTGCATTGGAGTTTTTGGGCGTACATTAGCGCTATTATACCGCTGGAAAGCCACCAAACGCTTCCTTGCATCCTTTAGCTTAGTTTCAACATCTTCTAGCTCAGTTTTCTTATCCGATAACTCCTGATCCCTTGCATCTTTTCCGCCTTTCAAACAATTTACAATATCAAGCGCAACAGGAACCAGATTCGCATTAATTATGGACTTCATTTCATCCACAGACGGCCAATCAGCACTTAGTTTTGCAAGTTCAGCATTAAATTTATCGCAAAGATCATTGACCGCATGACTAAAATCAAGCCCCCTAATATCATCTATAGTCTCCTTAAATCTATTTAAGTGTTTATAAACTGTCTCAAATCTTACTTCATAATCCTTCTCAAGATAGTCATTAGTTATTTTTCTATTCTTATTCACAACTCTTAGTTCAGCCTCTTCAGCCCTAAGGGTTTTTATTCCGTCAGATAAAGGATTAAGCGACGCAGGAAGTCTCTCAAAATCATCATGTGCAACAACCCCCTTACACCACTCATCAAAAGCCTGCACTTTTACTCTAAGCGAAGTAAACTTTTTAACCTTATCTTCATAAGAGATTGAATTATTCGAAAGATAAGCATCAATTGTAGCAATAACATTTGCAAATTTTTTCTGATAGCTTGAACGATCAACACTAAGATTTAGATCCTTATAATTCTTGTATTTATCTCTTATATCCTTCAAAATTGAATCCAATGCAGAGTAGGTTCTATTAATCAGGTTCTTTCTTTTCGAAATATTATCTGAAAGTTTATTTCCTTTTTGAATTAATCGATCCTGGTTTTCCCAAATTTTTGAATATTCAGTCTCCGGCGAAAGCACAAAATTAAAATTCTTAACAGATTCAATAAAAGCCTCTACCTTTGACGAAACCTCATCTAGGTTAGAATTAGCATTTTCAGTAGTTGCAATATCAATTTGTAGAGAGTTTTGTCTGGGCCTAAGAGTTCTAACGTCATTCACAGCTTCAATCATACCTTGTCCAGACTTATCAAAAGCCTGTATAGAGGCCCCCAATTCATTCAACCATCTAAACGAAACTTTTAATAAAGATCTATTGGTAAGATCGCCACCAGTAGGAATTGGCTGTCTTAGTTTATTATTAACCAAATAACGCATATTCACATCAGATTCAGCATGCTCATACAAAGCATCACCCAAAATAATTTCATAAGCCCTTTTGTATGAAGATTCCTCATCAAGACCTAAATGCTCGCCATCTCTTAGAGCATCAGCAAAAATCTCATCCAAATTTGGAATAGTTCTTCGAATCATTTGATTAAAAGCCTGTGTCAAATGGGGAATCCGGGTTAAATCCAGCTTTTCATTATCAGCCAGATAAGAAAGATCAACTGACTTAAGAGCGCTGTACCCTGAAATCTCTGCCGGATTCGAAATTGTATTTGAATTTGATCTATTTAACATAAAAACTTGACTTGTTAATAAACTTACTTTAAGTGTAAAATACAAAAAGTATACAAATCTATAACTTAAATACAGATTTGTCAAGTAATTTATTAAAATAATAATATGAAGTACGAAGTAAAAAAACTAGAAAAAGCAGAAATTGAAATTAAAATAGAGGCTGATACTAAAGATATGGAGCCATTTATGAAAAAAGCTTCAGATATTATTTCTAAAGAAGTTAAAGTAAAGGGATTTCGAGCTGGACATGTTCCACAACACGTTCTTGAGCAATATGTTGATGAAAACATGATAAAAAAGTATGCCAACGAACTGGCAATTCAAAAGTTGTACGTTGACGCAATTCTAAAGGAAAAACTTCAACCAATATCAAGACCGAAAGTTGTAATTGTTAATGAAGATCCACTGGTGTTTAAAGCGATTGTTGCAATACTTCCCGAGATAAAGGTGGAAGGGTATGAAAATATTAAAATTAAAAAAGAGGAGCCGAAAGTAGAAAAAAAAGAGGTGGATGAGATAATTGAAGATTTCCTTAAAAGATCTACAAAATATAAAGAAACTGATTCAGAAGCGAAAAAAGGCTATAAAGTTGAAATAGATTTCGAAGGGTTTGACGAGGAGGGTAAAGCAGTGGAAAACACTGCTTCAAAAAATCATCCGATAATTATTGGCGACGGCAGTATGGTTGAAGGATTTGAAGAGAATCTTATCGGCCTAAAAAAAGGAGACAAAAAAGAGTTTACGGTTACTTTCCCAAAGGATTACTTTAAAAAAGACTTCCAAAACAAAAAACTAAAATTTAAAGTAGAAGTTAAAAAAGTTGAAGAACCTGAAAAAACTGAGCTTACTGAGGAATTAATTGAAAAAGTTACAGGCAGAAAAATGAAAGAGGAGGAATTCAGACAGGATATTGAAAAAAACATAATGGCTAGAAAGACCGAACAAGCTAAGAAGGACAGAGAAAATAAATATATTGAGGAGCTGCTTAAGAAAACAAAAGTCGAAGTACCCGATGCTCTAATCGAGGAAGAAATCGACTTCATTATTCAGGATATGAAGGATAACGTGTCCGGCAAAGGCATGGAATTTGAGAAATTCCTTGAGCAGAATAAAATTAAACTGGAAGATTTACGAAAAAAATACCGTGAAGAAGCAGAAAAAAGAGTAAAGATACGACTAGCCCTCAGAACAGTAATAGATAAGGAGGGGATTAAAGTCACAAAAGATGATATTGACGCAGAGTTTAAAAAAATAAAATCATTTTATCCTGAAAATGAACATAAAAAAATTGAGCAGGATTTTGAGAAAGGAGAACTAAAATCTCAAATTGAAAACAGGTTAACCTTGCGAAAATTTTTTGAAAAAGTATTATAGATTAAGTAAAACCTAAATAATCCTATGAAAGCATTTTACTTGGGAGGGTCTATCATTTTTACTGCCCTAATTTTGATACTTGCTTTTGAAAACATTAGTGCGCAGTGCTCAAACCTGCACTTTTTATTTTTCCCAATCCAGTCTAATCCTACGGTAGTAGCATTAGGGATAGCAGTAATCGGTATTTTAACAGGAGCTTTATACCACGCATTTATGGTCAGAGTCCTGGATTCCTCGGAGGATGAAGATTATGAAAGTTTCTGAATAAAAAAATATTGCATTAAGTTAAAAAAATGTATACGTTTAAGTTAAGAACTTTCGTATACTTTTTGTATACATGTTCGTGGGCAACAATTAGGGTAATTTCAATCAATGTTAAAAAGGATTTTTACGTCAAACACGCGTATAAAACTGCTGACTGTGTTCATCCTCAATGAGAAAGAGGAGTTCTACATCAGAGAGTTAACCAGGATGCTCGATGAGCAGATAAATTCTGTTAGGAGAGAACTTGATAACCTAAAAAAAGCCGGATTTTTAAGATCAAAAATTAAGAACAGGAAAAAATATTACAACCTGAACAAGGATTTTATCCTATACGAAGAAATTAAGGGAATAATTCTAAAATTAAATACTGATAAGGATAAAATTGCAAAAGATATTATGAAGACCGGAGACATAAAATTACTAATATTATCAGGCCAGTTTGTTGATAAAGGGACTGATAGTGTTGATATGTTGATAGTAGGTGAGATTGATAAAGAAAAAATGAGTGAGTACCTAAGTAATGATCTACGCACTCAAAGGTCTGTAAAATATGCCATAATAAGCGAAGAAGACTATAGATACAGAATTAATTGTAAAGATCGATTCATAACCGAATTATTAAGCGACCCGGATAATTCAATTCCAATAAACAATTTTTAGAGATTTAAGCTTGATTAATTAGCACTTCTCTTATATATTGCTCTAGCATTTAATGAAAACAGATGAGTTTACTACAAGATGTACAAAAATTATCTATAAAGAAAAAAGCACCAAAGGTAAAACCGGGGCTAACAGTACGTGTTCACCAAAGAATAAAAGAAGGCAATAAAGAAAGAATACAGGTTTTTGAAGGGTTGGTAATCAAGGTAAATAGCGGATTTGGAGCTGATAAAACATTTACGGTAAGAAAAGTTGTTGGAGGAATCGGGGTTGAAAAAATCTTCCCTTTATACTCATCAAACATTGAAAAAGTGGAAATTAAAAAGACATCCAAAGTTCGAAAAGCAAAACTATATTATTTACGACAAAGATTTGGAAAATCCGCGAGGATGAGAGAGGAATTTGTTAGCGATGATAAACTGGCAGGTATGTACGATGAAGCACCTATGCAAGAAGAGGAAGAAGCTAAAAAAAGCGATGACAAAGCAGAATCTTCTGAAGAACAGATTGAGGAACAAGCTAAAGAGGAAACAAAAGAAGAAAAAGTAGAACAAGCTAAAGAGGAAGCAAAAGAAGAAAAAACTGAAGAAGCTAAGAAAGAGGAAGAAACAAAATAAGAAAAATCAGAAGAAAAAAAGTACAGCTAAAAAAATAAATAACAAAAATTTAAATGGGATCGTTTATTCCCCTCGAAAGCTCACTTAGGAAAAAGGGGGCGATTTTTATTGCAGGAATAGATGAAGCGGGGCGGGGCCCGCTCGCGGGCCCCGTAGTTTGTGCTGCAGTGGTCCTAAAAAATAACGCAAGACTACCTGGCCTAAACTCAAGCAAAGAAATATCTGAAAAAAGAAGAGAAGAATTATTTCCAAAAATAATTAAAAACTCAGTAGATTATGCAATCAGCATAGTTCCACCAAAAATCATTGATTTAGAAAACATTTCAAACGCAATTCGGTGGGCAAATTATTTATGTTTACATTATCTAAATACCAAGCCGGACATAACCCTCATAGATGGTAACGACAAACAATTTATTAAAACTGAATTCAAAACCGTTATAAAGGGTGACGCAAGAGTAAGATGCATTGCTGCAGCATCTGTACTTGCAAAAGTTACAAGAGATTATTTAATGCATCATTATCACTCAAAATTTCCAAAATATAACTTCTACAAGCATAAGGGGTATGGAACCAGGGAACACAAGTCGCTCCTCAATAAATTTGGAACTTGCGAAATTCACAGAAAGAGTTACAATTATTAACTGATATATGTAAATTCTATATGAAAATCGTAATTTCAGGTAATTACGGGGCAGGCAATATAGGCGACGAATTGATACTGGAAGGATTATTGGATATTACAAGAAAAAATTTTCCCGAATCAAAGATTACAGTTTTAAGCGGGAATCCAAAAGAAACAAAAGAGAAGCATAAGGTTAATTCATTAGAAAAAGTACCTGCCGGTTTTAGAAGTTTTTTTAAATCCTTACTAATTGAAAAATGCGCTAGTCGAAAAGCAATAAAAGAGTGTGATTTTTTTGTTATGGGAGGAGGGGGGCTATTTGGAGGAATAGAAAAAAAAGCAAATTGTATTTGGGGAATGCAGGCTTTGCTGCCAATCATCTATAAAAAACCGTTAATTATGGTTGGACAAAGTATAGGCCGAGTAGATAACAGCTTAATCAAATTTATTATTAAAAACGTATTCAACAGAGCAAAAATAATCTCTGTTAGAGATGTAAATTCAAAAAAAATTCTTAAAAATATTGGCGTAAAGGGAAAAATTCATGTAGTGCCGGATAATGTTTTTAGGTTGAAAAACAAAAGCCTAAAACAAAGAAGCAAAACTATAATTGTTGCACTCAGGCAAATGGAGAATTTACCAGGAGGGTTTATTAAAAATATTTCAAATTTTTTAAAATATCTAAAAAAGAGAGATGGATGGAAAATCAAATTTATTGATTTTCAATCAGGAAAGCATAGTGACGGAATAATTCACAAAAAAGTGATTAAAAATTTTTATGACCCCGCAAGCATAGAACACATATCTAACATCAAGAACAAAGACCAATTATTTAACGAATTTGCAGAGGCTGAATTTTGTCTGTGTATGAGACTTCATTCCGTAATAGTATCCATGATTACCGGTACACCATTTCTTGCGCTTAATTATGCCCCAAAAATTGCCGGAGTAGTGCAGCTTGCGCGTTTGCAGGATTACATTTTACCGCTTGAAAAAGCAACAGCAGGAAGAGTGAACAAAAAATTTCAAAAAATATTAAAGAATAAAGATAAAATATCAAGAGACCTTGATAGTTATTGTAAAAAAGCTTATAACAGGCATATGGAAGCAGAAGATGGAATGATGAGAAATTTTAATAATTCTTACTCAAAGTTTTTTCAATATCAGTCATATTAAAATTGTGTTTTTGTGTTCCCAAAAATGCTAAAGATTTATGCGCAACAACATTCCCATACTGAATACATTCAGGTAAGCTTTTATCATTAACATAAGCGTAAATAAATCCAGCTCTAAATGCATCGCCGCTACCTGTAGCATCCTTCACATCCTTGGTTTCAATTCCTTTTATTAACATGTCATGCGCGCTAGAGTAAAGATGAGCCCCACGGTGCGCTCTTGTAATAACAATAAATTCACAAAGTTTTAATAAGTCATCAGGTGAACAGGAAGTTTTCTTTAAAAGAAGATTCATTTCATATTCATTCACAATCAATCCAATCGAATTTGCAATAATTTCTATAATCTGATCACCACTAAGCGAAGTAATAACCTGCCCCGGATCAAAAATATACTTTATGTTCTTTTCCTTCGCACTATTTGCCAGGCTAACCATCCGGGAAGGCGCATTTGGAGATATAATTGCAAGAGAAACTTCTTCATTGGTAAGGCGGGAAAAGTTCATGCAAAGGCTCTCATTTTGCATTACTGAAGGCGAGAAAAAAGTTATTTGACTTTGATTCTTATCACTTAAAACATATGCAGCGGAACTTTTCGCATCCATATCTATTTCAAGATAATCAATTGGGATTGAGTTAGATCTGAGCCACATCATATAGTCCTCTCCATCATTCCCCAAAACACCGAAAAGTAGGGGATTAACACCACAAAGTTTTAAAGAATAGGCAATATTAGCACCACATCCACCATAATTAACATCATGGCCGGACGCAATAAATGAGATACTTAAATTTGAAAGCTCATCAGGCATAAATGACTCCTCAAACACACCATCAAAGTGCATCAGGTGATCAAAAGCAATACTACCTGTAACAATTACGTTATTCATTTAAGCGTTTTGAGATTTAAAAACTGAAAGAATTGAATCCTTATCAGATTCATCTGCTTTAATACCCGTGTGCTCAATATGGCCATCTTCAATATCAAAACCTCCTCCAAGGTGCTTTAATCCACTACCAGCAACGAGGCTGCAGGCATCCATAAGGCTATCAAAAGATTCACCGCAATCACCCCAGAACCCATCCAGAACTTCATATTCTAAAGTTTGCTGTTCCAAGTAGTAATTATTTACATCAGTTATTTCAAGCTCGTTACGGCTCGAAGGTTTTAATGTCTGGATAATATCAAAAACCTGAGGGTCATACATATAACAGCCGGTTACAGCCAAATTAGAAGGCGGATTCTCGGGTTTCTCAATAATTGATGTTATTTTTTCTCCATCAATTTCAGCAACACCATAAGAAGAAGGATTTTTTACCTCTTTCAAAAAAAGTCTGGCTCCACGTGGTTGAGCCTTAAATTTATCCACACTCTCCTTAATCGAATCCTCAAAAATATTATCAGCAAGTATCACAACAACTTTTTCATTAGCCGCAAAAGTTTTTGCAAGAGATAAAGCCTGAGCAATTCCACCCGGTTCCTCCTGTACCTCATAAGAAATTCGTAAACCAAAATCTAGTCCGGACCCGAGAAGTTCCAAAAAATCACCACAATGTCCTTTTCCTGAAACAATTAAAACCTCATTAATTCGCGCATCCTTTAAAGTATGAAGCGGATAATAAATCATTGGTTTATTATAAACCGGTAATAAATGTTTATTTGTAACCTTTGTTAGGGGATACAGTCTACTACCCGTTCCCCCTGCCAAAATAATTCCTTTCATATAAGTAATTTAGAATTCAATGTAAATTAAACAATAAAACAGGAAATATTTCAAGAAGATAAATATTCATGCAGGGCTTCATCGAAATTTCGCAACTTATTAAGTTTGGTATTTATAAGAATAGAATGCTTTGGTCTTCTGGCGGGCCTTTTAAACTCCTCAGATGCTACAGGATTAATGTCAACGCCCGTATCCTTTAAAATTAGTCTGGCAAAATCATACCAATTCGTACTACCTGTATTGGTAAGATGAAATACTCCGTTCTTTTGTTCGGAATTTACAAACTCATAAACAGTAGCTTTAGCTAAATCAATTGTGTAAGTAGGGCATCCAAACTGATCATCGACAATATTCAAACTATCCATACGCCTAGCAAGATCCAACATGGTGCTCACAAAGTTTTTACCATTTGGCCCAAATAACCACGAAGTTCTTACTATCGCAAATTTATCTGTATTTTTTCTAATCATATCTTCTCCCAAGAATTTTGACTGTCCATAAACATTTATTGGGTAAGGTTTGTCATTTTCTTTATAACCCTTTTCATTCTCGCCATTAAATACATAATCAGTGCTAAAATGAATCAAGTATGCGCCTAGTCTGTTGCAAACAATTGCCATATTTTTAAGAGCCTCACCGTTAACTAGCATGGCTTTTTCGTTATTCGATTCACATCCATCAACGTCCGTATAAGCGGCACAATTAATTACAATATCCGGCTTAATATCACTAAGTGATTTTTCTACATTATAAAAATCACAAATATCCAGCTCATCACGGACAAATCCTACTACGTCATGATTAGATCTAGATAATTCATTAAAAATCGCGCTTCCCAGCATTCCTGATTTTCCTAAAACTATTATTCGCAAATTAATTACTTAAAAAGTCCTGTATCTCAGTGTCTAAATCACTTATTCGTATATTTTTTGAGTCTGATTCTGCCCTTACCTTCCACTCAACTGAATTTTCACTAAGTGTTCTTTTACTAACAACCAGACGTAAAGGTATACCAATTAAGTCAGCATCCTTAAGCTTTACCCCCGGGCTCTCATCTCTATCATCAAAAAGAATTTCTATGCCCTGTTCTTTTAAAGAATTATAAATCTCATCAGCATGTTTGTTTACATTATCATCATTCCCAATTGTTAAAAGATGAACCATGTATGGAGCCACAGATTTAGGCCAAATGATTCCATTTTCATCATGACTGGCTTCAACAACTGTTCCAACTAAACGCGTAGTGCCAATTCCATAGCATCCCATATAAACAGTTTTAAGAGTGCCGTCCTTACCTGTAAGCTTAAACTTGAATGCATCAGTATACCTGGATCCAAGTTTAAATATATTCCCCACTTCTATAGCCTTCATCTCAGTAAGAGGAGAACTACATTTATTACATTCAAAACCACTCTTAACCTCTACCAGATCTGTAAAGTCATCTATCTGAAAATCTCGGCCAAGATTTACATTTACATAATCCATTTCAGGCTGATTTGCACCGGTTACAAAGTTTTTAATATTTGTAATTGAGTGATCAGCAATATATGGAATTTTCGACTCCTCCGGCATATTTACGGGAGAAATAAATCCCTGCACAAGTCCATGTTTTTTTAGAAGCTCGGGACTGGCAGGTCGAAGCTGTTTTTTTAGGTAATTTTCCAGCTTAACCTCACTAACATTTAAATCTCCACGAATCGCTACTCCTAAAAGACCAACTTCTTCAACTTCGTATACAACTGATTTAAGGATTTTACTTTCAGGCACGGAGTGAAGCTTAGCATTTTCCTCAACAGAAAAACCTCTTTTAGCCTCTACCATCTCCAATGCTCTTTCTTCTTCCTCTTTTTCATCCGGACCTACAATTTTTCCCTCAGCAATTTCAAGATTCTGAGCTGTATTACATTTTTCACAAACAATAATGGTGTCCTCACCTGCAGGTGTTTCAACAGAGAACTCGTGTGAGAATTTATCGCTAAAAGCTCCACCCGAAGCCTCTATAATATGCGACTTTAATCCACATCTCTTAAATACGTTAAAATAAGCTTCACTAACCCTTTCGTAATACTCATCCAGATCCTCTTCAGTTAGATGAAAGCTGTACATATCCTTCATGCCAAATTCACGGCCACGAAGCACGCCCGACTTAGCGCGGGGTTCATCTCGAAATTTTGTAGCAAGCTGGTATACACTTAAAGGAAGATCCTTATAAGAATTAACATTATCACGAAGTAGGGGAGTTACAGTTTCCTCGTGACTAGGGCCTAAAACAAAATCTTTGTCGCCCGCCCCCTTGGTTTTATAAAGAACGTCATCCATAGTTTTAATCCGACCGGTAGTTTCCCATATAGAAACCGGATGCAGTATTGGCATAAAAAGTTCTTGCCCATCCACTTTATTCATTTCGTCCCGAATAATGTCGCATACTTTATCCAAAACTTTTTTCCCCATTGGAAGATAATTGTAAATACCTGCAGCAAGTTTTTCTACAAAACCAGCCTGTGTTAAAAGCCGTGCATTAACACTATCTGCATCAGAAGGCGCATCAAGTCTTGTTTTACCAACTAAATTTGAATATTTCATAAGAAGTTATTTTAAATTTTATCTGGAGGCCTCTAAAGGAGCAACGCTAATTTTATTATGCTTCCTTTCCTCAATCCTATCCTCAAGGTCCTTAACCCAATCCTCATTCTCTTTATACCAGTTAAATGTTTTTGATATACCTTCGCTAAAATCCACAGTAGGAGACCAATTTAGTTCGTTCTGCAATTTGGAAGAATCAATTGCATAGCGTCTATCATGGGCAAGTCTATCGTCCACAAAACGAATCAAACTTTCATCTCGACCCAAGAAATCCAACAAAAATTTAGTGATTTCAAGGTTGGTCTTTTCGTTATTTCCTCCCACATTATAAACCTCTCCTAGTCGCCCATTACATACAATAGTATCTATAGCTCTACAATGATCAATCACATAAAGCCAGTCTCGAACATTTTTACCATCGCCATAAACAGGCACCGGCTTATCCTCAGAAATTAATTTAAAGAAGTAGGGGATTAGTTTTTCTGGAAATTGAAATGGCCCATAATTGTTTGAACATCTACTAACCGTAACAGGCATCTGATAAGTTTCAAAATAGCTCATAACCAAAAGATCAGCAGAAGCCTTAGAAGCAGCATAAGGACAGTTTGGAGCAATTGACGTGCTCTCAGTAAAATAATCTGTAGAGTCTATGCCCAAATCCCCATAAACCTCATCTGTAGATACCTGATGATAACGTTTAACATTATTTTGCCTCGCTGCCTCAATTACATTATGCGTACCCACAATATTTGTTTGAACAAAAATACTTGGGCCATTAATGCTTCGATCAACATGAGTTTCAGCAGCAAAATTAATTACCGTATCAAATTTTTCCTTTGTAAAAAAATCGTCAATAAATTTTTTATCAGCTATATCACCCTGAACAAACTTAAAATTATCCTCATCCATAATTGATTTAAGATTTCCAAGGTTGCCTGCGTAAGTAAGTTTATCTAAAACAACTATTTCATCTTCTGGATATTTTTCTAAATGGTAATGGCAGTAATTTGAACCAATAAATCCTGCACCTCCTGTAATAAGTAATTTCATAATTATTTATTTACCTCGTTTATATACTCTTCAAGGTCGTAGATGTAATCATCAGGATTATAATTTACCGAAGATATAGCTAAAAGTACAGCATCTTTAGAGAAATTCACAAATTCGCGATACAACATTTTACTTAAAACAATTGCATCGTCAGGACCCCGCATTTGATGTTCAGACCAGCCATGCCCATCATGAAATCGTGCCAAAATAGAACCCTTAAGGCAAATGTAAATTTTTTTCTCATGCCTCACAGCGTGTCCGCCTCTATCAGCAGTAACATCAGTAACGTAGTAGACACGTTTTACAGGCCAGTCAACATAATCCTTCATCTCAAGCACACCAAGAACGCCCCTAGGGTCTTTAAAACAACTAATTTTTTTAAATTCCAATGAATCCATAAATGTTATTCAACAGTTCGGATCTTTTCCTCCTCAATATAAACCTCTAGTTGATCGCCTTCCTCAAGTGGATCTCCGGTATATTTAATTCCGCATTCATTCCCCTCATTAATTTCTTTAACTGTTTTATCAACTTTCCGCAGGCTTGAAATTCGACCACTGCCCTTAACTTCATCCTTATCCATTATATGAATTTTTGCGGAATCAGTTACTTTACCAGAAAGCACCTTGCATCCCACAATAAGTTCCTTTTTCTTAGTGAAGAATATTTGCTTAACCTCCATTCTACCAATAACATTTTCGACTATTTCGGGTTCAAGCAGCCCGCTTAAAATTTTCTTAACATCCTCAATCAAATTATAAATAACAGAATATTTTTTTACCTCTACATTTTCGCGTTCAGCAGTCTTTTTTACATCTGCAGAAAAGAAATCAGTATGAAAAGCAACAACAACTCCATTACTTGCACTTGCCATCATAATGTCTGATTCAGTAACAGTACCAACACCGCTATGAATTATTTTTACTGCCACATCTTCATCTTTAATTTTTGCAAGAGACTGTTTAATTGCCTCGATTGTGCCCTTAGTATCTGCCTTAAGTACAATTTTTAAAATTTTATCAGACTGAACCTGGCTAATTAATTTATTCATGCCTGACTGTAAAGAATGGGATTTTTCTTTTTCAATTAAACCTATCTCCTCAGATCTAAGACGCGCAACCCTTTCACTGGCAACAACCTGTAAAATATCTCCACTCTTAGGAGTTTTGTTTAAGCCGGCTATTAAAACAGGCATGGAAGGACCTGCTTTTTTATGAGATTTTCCCAGATAATCCTTCATTACTTTTATTCGGCCAAATGTGTTTCCAACAATCACATTATCCATAATTTTAAGAGTACCCGTATTAACAAGAATAGTAGCTACAGGACCAAGACTTTTATCTAAATTTGCTTCAATCACGGTTCCAACAGCTTCTCGAGCTGGGTTGGCCTTAAGGTCTTCCATTTCCGCTGTAAGAAGGATCATATCAAGAAGATCGTCAATACCCTGGCCATTTAATGCAGACACGGGAACCATTACAGTAGTCCCGCCCCATGCTTCAGGCTGCAGGCCATGTTCACTTAACTCAGCCATAACCTTATCGGGAGAAGCCTCGGGTTTATCAATTTTGTTAATGGCAACAATTATAGGAACTTTTGCTTCCTTCGCATGATCTAGTGCCTCAATTGTTTGAGGTTTTACACCTTCGTCCGCTGCTACCACTAAAATAGCGATATCAGTTACTTTGGCTCCACGCGCACGCATAGAAGTAAAAGCCTCATGCCCGGGAGTATCTAAGAATGTTATTAATTTATCCTTCTTCTTAACCTGATAAGCACCAACATGCTGTGTAATTCCACCCGACTCGGTAGAAACAACGTCAGATTCCTTAATTGTATCC